>WALR01000141.1 GCA_015522765.1 Candidatus Woesearchaeota archaeon
GTTCACAGCTATCCCCTTACAGAGATAACCGACGGCAGCTACACTGCAGAGGTCAGCTGCGCCGACAGCTTCCTTGGGAACAACAACACCGTTGACTTTGACTTCGAGGTTGACACCGTCCCGCCAGTGCTTGAAATCAACCTTACACATGGGGAGATGAACAAGGAGGGCGTATTCGAGATAAGGCACAGGACTCAGGGGATAATCCAGGGGGAGATAACAGTTAAGGACGAGAAGGGCGGGAAGCTCATATGCGAGGCGACATGCGGCGGATGCACCTCCTCGCAGAATGACTACGACTTCATAAAGCCATTCGGGGACAACACCACCTACCTCGACGAGCAGGACGAGAGGGTTGTCTATCCGCCAGGCCCTGGAAGGGAGTATGTTTACGCGATTGACTGCCGCGACAGGGCGCAGAACCATGCCTCTGGCTCCATAAGGATAATTAACAATGTTCCTGTCTCTCTTACAATCATACGCACAAACCCTCCCTTCACAAAGGTCGGCTATGCGAACAAGAAGCCCTTCACCTTTGAGGCTGAGACAAGCGGATTCAGCAGCTGCGTGCTTAAGCAGGGCTCTTCCACAATCCAGATGACTGGGATGGAGTACAACCATACGGCTCCACTAAACCTTGACGACGGGATGTACACCTATGATGTTGAATGCACAGGGATAGATGCTATATCAAAGGATACTAAGCAGGTGAGCTTCAGGGTTGACACGACGAGCCCCGGGGAGGTTACAATAACAACTGAGGGCCTTGTTGACGGCAAGGCTAACGGCCAGGTGACATTCCACTTTGACGCCTCGGACGACAACGGGATAGCGGGTTATATCTATGACATAAATGAGAGTGCAAGGACAGCTATGCCTATTGATGCAGGCTACAATTTCATACAGGACAGCACACTTAAGGTATCCCCTGATGAAGGCCACTACTTCCTAAGCGTCGAGGCAGTGGATTTGGCAGGGAATACGGGCCCTGTAAAGACATTGGAATTCACAATAGACAAGCATCCGCCTGAGAAGCCCTCAATAAGCGTGAGCCCTGCCCTGACAGCTGACGGCGCAGTCACTGTGAGAGGGACGACCTCGCCTGAGGACGGCGCGGTTAATGTGAAGATATACATAGAAAAGGATGGTGCGCCTATAACAAACTCGCCCTTAAGCGTTGAATCCACAGGGGCATTCTCAAAGGATGTTGCACTGCCAGAGGAGGGCCACTACACATTCAAGGCAAGGGCTTATGACAGGATAGGGAACCCGCCTAGCAGCTACTCTGACACCAGGGATGTTTACTATGTGACAGAGGGGCCGCTTATAGAGCAGGTTACGCCTGGCCAGGGGGCAATTCTGAGAGATGTCAACATTGTAAAGGCAGAGCTATCAGAGAGGCTTAACGCGGGAATAAGCCCCTCAAGCACCATAGTCGTGACTGCTCCCTCAGGGTCGTCCTACTGCTCAGGAGCGGACTGCACCCTTGAGGGCTCAACAAACCTTCAGGGCTCAACCCTTTCATTCACTCCCTCCCACACCATAAGCGAAGAAGGAGTATACACTATTGAGGTGCATGCGCTTGACAACAGCGGGAATGAGAGGGTTAAGAGCTACAACTTCAGGATATCAAGGCAGGCGCCGTCGATAGATTACACCCTGCATGACATAAGGAACTCTGCATATACAAGCCTTGACACGCTCACGCTCTCAGCCACACTCTCATCGCCTAACACGCTTTCAGGGGCAACGGTTCTCCTTGACGGCAACACAGTAAAGGAGTACTCCCAGTCAGAGCTTCCCTCATTCACCCTTCCAATCCAGATTACAAGCGAGGGCGAGCATACACTTGAGATAAGGGCTGAGGACTCGCTTGGAAATGAGGGGAGTACCGGCAGCATAAGGATTGTTAAGGACAAGACTCCTCCTGCACTGACACTTAAGGTGCTCCAGGATTCAGTGGGTATAGGCAACTTCACGAGCAGGGCGGACATACAGCTTATGGCTAGTCTTGAAGACGAGAATCCGAATGATATCTCGCTGAGTATCAATGGGAACAGGATTGGCGGCTCGTCCCTGCTTAAATCAGGGGACTTCCTAATAAAGGACGGCGTGCTCTCAGAGGGCAATAACAATTTAGAGGTGGACGGCACGGACAAGGCGGGGAACACAGCTTCCCTCTCAAGTATTGTTGTACTTGACACCTCTTCGCCCTCACTCTCCCTAGACTCTGTTGTTGCACCCTCAGGAAAGGCAGTGTTTGACAGGGGAAGGCGCAGGGTTGTGACTAACGCAGAGGAGATAGTTATCAGCGGGAGCGTGAGCGACGCGAACATAGCAAGGGTGTACTCCGGCAGTGAGGAGGCTCAGCTGAGCCAGGGAAAATTCACCCTTCCACTCATGATTCAGGGCTCTCCTTTAGAGGAGACTTCTTCAACAGTCATAGTAACAGCAGAGGACAAGGCCGGGCTGACATCTAATGAGACACTGACAGTGGTCAAGGACCTCAAGGCGCCGGAGATAAATGTAACTTCTCCTGTGGAGGTGGACGGGGCGTACTACACGGATGAACAGCTCCCTGCAATAAGCGTGAAGACTGATGAGGATGCTGAGTGCACGCTCTCATATAAGCCCGCCAGGTTTATAACAAGCCATACAATTAGCATGAGCAGCACTGACAAGAGGAATCACCAGGTTACACTTGACGAGCCCCTTGAGTCAGTGGATTCAGGAGAAAAATCAAATACTCTCTCAATAAAGTGCAGGGACATATTCGGGAACGATGAGCCTGCGAAGAGCATAAACATCGTTGTTGACAGGAAGAGCCCATCGATAAAGGACTTCTACCTTGCAAATGCGATAGAGGAGTCGAGGGGGGAGAACGAGGCATCATTCAAGGTGGTGACCACCCCCAACACCCAGCTGGCCCTCTCAGCATCAGAGCCTGTGAGGTGCAGATATGGCGCCTCATCCGCTTCCTTCGGGGAAATGCCAGAGGCGTTCATGGGCGACGACTACGAGGAAGAACTCACAACAAGGCACATCCAGCTTGAGGACGGCAATCACTATGACTACTTTGTTTTGTGCAGGGACAGGACAGGGCACGAGACTCCTATGCTAAAGATACACGCAGATGTTAATCTGAGCGAGAGGGTTGAGATACTCAGAGTGTGGCCGACCAACTACACCAACAATCTCAACGAGAAGATAAATGTTGTTACCTTTACAAAGGCGAAATGCACAGTTGACAAGGAGTACTCCGGGATAACAGGGATACTTAAGGATTTGTGGGATCCGGCAAAGGAGATGGTAACCAGCAGAGGGAAATACTGGCATCACACCTCAAAGACAATCCATCTTAAGCAGGGGGTTACAGACTCATTCGACA
>WALR01000142.1 GCA_015522765.1 Candidatus Woesearchaeota archaeon
TGACACAGGAAAAGAGTTTGTGGAGATATTCAGCAACAACGATGGGAATGTTAGGGGAATGCTGGAGCTCTACTCAGGGAACGGAGGAAACCCCGATGACTGGACGCTGGAATTAAGGGCGAATGTCACCCTCTTCTCTCATTCGTTCTATCTGATAGGGGAAAACAACATAAGCGTTGAGCTGGACACGACCACAAATCTCGACCTTGGGAACGGCCCTGACTCGGCAAGGATAATCTTCATCAGCAACGGGGAAACATTTAACGACACTGTTGGATGGGGCAGCCAATTCGCAGACAGCGAGTATTACGAGGGAACGCCAGCCATTGATGTGGAGGCGGGAAGGAGCATAATGAGGAAGTCGTGCATATATAACAACTCCTTCTTCTTCATTGACAGGAATAACAACTCCCGCGACTTCTTCAGCTCAGAGCCCTCCCCCAGGAACTCTCCTAAGAGGGGAAATGAGAGTCTCGCCCTGACACTGAATGTGATGAATGAGCCCCCCTCACTTGCCGTCTCCCTCCCTGATGACAGCTCTGAGGAGGGGACGCAAATAATGCCTGCCGCGGGCAGGACAAGGATTCTTAGGGTAGCCGCGGAAGTAACCGATGCCAACGGCTGGGCGGACATAAAACAGGTGCGGGCAATCCTTAAAGGGAGCAGCTCACCAGCCATCCTCCAGAATAAAACACTTGAAAGGGCTGATATCGTCTCTGAAACAGAGGCAGCATTCGAGGCGAACCTGAGCATGCCCTTCTACCTGCTCCCCGGGGATTATTACATTAGTGTAAGCGCAATGGACAACAGCACAACATCAACAGTCAACAGGAGCTTCACCTATCTTAAGGTGTCCTCAGTGAGCATAGACGCAGCTGATATCATCCTTGCAGGCGCTCCAGGAGAAACAGTTGAGCTTATAGGAGACCTCGATTTTTCAACTAGTGACAGGGCAACCATAAGAAACACAGGGAACACCCCTGTAAACATAGGAATACTGTCAACAGACTTCATAGGGCCCTCAATAATCCCTGCCTCATCCGTCGACTTCACATTCCTGGACAACGACTTCTCGTCTGCTTCCGCAGGCACATTAAGCAGCCAGCTTAAGATTATAAATCTGAATCTTCAGCCGGGAGAGGACTCGCTGCGGGAGTTTAGTCTGAGGACAAGGATGCCATTTACCCTTCCAGGCGCCTACTCGGGAAAGATAAGCATATTCGCGATAAGCAGTGAGTAGCTGGTGGTAGAATGCGCAATAAAAACTCTGGCAGCATGATATTTTCATTCATTATTCTCACTGGCTGGCTGGCGGCAGTGTCATCCGCAATTGCATCCTCATCAACATTCTCTGCCTCTCCGCCAGACAGGATTATAAGAGTCGCGAGGGGAAATTCATATTTGCCCTTACTTGTCCTTAATCCAGATGAAAACCCAATTAATCTTACTCTCACATCTGACTCCTCATTCTTCAGCCAGGAGTCATTCCTGATAAACCCCGGGCGCCCAGAAGAGTTGCAGCTCCCAATATTAATCGCAGATGATATTCCCAATGGGGAATACACACTTCTCATCATGGCCAGGGGAACACCAGCTAAAATGAACACCAGTGGAGGTGCAGGAACCGTTGAGCTGAATCAAGGGGTCATACTAAGGTATAAGCTGAACCTGACAGGGGAGCAGATTAAGTCGCTCTCCTGCAGGATTCTCGGGGCAAGGGCGGAGGAAAACTCCTCCCTGTTCATAACCATTAAAGTCAGGAACAATGGTTCTGTAAGGTTAAGGCCCGGGCTGAAGGCATATCTGAGAGGCCTTAACCATTCAATAGGAACAGGCTACCACTACATTAGGGAGATGCTGCCAGGGGAGAGCGCCGTTAGCACAGTCATTATAAACAGGACAGAACTTGCATTAAAAAGGGGGCTTTACAATCTTAGTGTAGGGCTTTACTCAGGGAGGAGGCTTTGCCTCGACTCATCCATGGTTGATGTGAAGAGGAATGGCTTTTACTCCCTTAATATCTCATCGTGCTGCCTCAATGTGATTCTCAGAGGAGAACTTATTAGGATAAGCCTAACAGTAAAAAACAGCGGGGTAAAAGATGTGGAAGTAGCACCCATCGCTGATGTGAGCCTCATAATGCAAAATCCGTCCATGTGTGCAGACAGGAACATCAGCTGCAAGGGCGAAAGGCGGGTCTGGGCAGGCACCATCGAGGCCAGACCTTATGTAATCCCGGCAGAAGACTCCAAGGTCATCACTTTTACTGGGAACATGAGAAGCATGGCAGAGGAGTCAGGGATAGGCAGGGACGCGCTTCGGATAAGGGGGCTGCGTGTGTCGGCGAGGGTTTACTATAACGGATTCGAGACAGCCCCGCTCAACTACACCTACCGCATCGAGGATGATTCATCTTATAAGCCCCGCAATAGCATAACAGGGTTTGCCTCTTTAATGCCCGGCAGGAATGTTAGAGGGAAAATCCTTGATTTACTCTCATTAATTATAGTTATAGCCCTCATGATTATTCTTTACGGGCGGGCGAAGAGAGTCATTAAGGAGTAGCTTTTATTCCTTTCACCACAATGAAAGAGCCCTTATTATTCTTGTCGTTATCGCCGAGATGAATTCTCGCCCTGCGCGTTGTTAAATTTCTGAATCCTGTTGCTGCGAGGAGGTTGTAAACCTCCTTAAGAGAGTAAAAGACTGCGTCACGATAAAAAACGCTCTTACTGTTATTCGCGTATGCCCTTCCCAGCGGGCTGTTCCTATCAATAAAGCCAATGATTAAAGCACCACCCCCTCTCAAAACCCTGTACGCCTCCCTTAAAGAGCTGCTGGGTGAATCAACAAAGCATATTGTTGTGGTCATAAGAACTGTGTCAAATGACTCGTCTTTTAGGGGGAGATGCTCAGCAATTCCCATAACTACATTAATACCCCTCTTGGCAGAGATTTTAGCCATGGGTAACGACGGCTCGATACCAACATTAATTCCTAAGGGGGCGGCGAACCTTCCACTCCCGACGCCAATCTCAAGGCTCCTTCCTCTTTTTCTCATTACCAGTGATAATGCCCTGAGTTCAGCCTCATAAGCATCTTTATTTCTCTCAAACCAGCTATCATATCTTTTAGGGTAGTTATCAAATGGTGCTGTTACCA
>WALR01000143.1 GCA_015522765.1 Candidatus Woesearchaeota archaeon
ATAACAAAGGAGCTTAACGCAACAATTACGCCAGGGCAGGGCTACAACGGCACATTCTCCGCTGACATGGAGTTTGAGTCGCAGGAGGAAGGAGAGAAACAGCTGACAATCACGGCAGAGGACAAGGCGGGAAACAGGGTTGTAATCAAGAGGCCAATCTACTATGATACTACAAAGCCTACGGCGAGCTGCACTGTCACAGGGGAGGGTAGTAACGGCTGGTCAGCAGGGGATGTTGATGCAGAATTAAAAGGTGCAGATACGCTTAGCGGAGTAAATAAGATAGAGTACTGCGAGTCAGAAACGGATGCTGAATGTAACAGCTTTAAGCCTTACGAGGGCAGGATTCACTATGACAGCTCGAGGGATACAACAGTCTACTTCAGGGCTGTCGACAACGCGGGCAATGTGGGGGATGTCTCCTCCTGTAAGGTGAGGATAGACAAAGATGAACCAAATAATCTTGATTACGATGCGAGCACGCCGAGCGGCGACTACATTAACGGGACATGGACCAATGAGAGCGTCACCGTTACTTTAACTGCTAACTGCAGGGTAGCTGGGTGCGAGTGGATAAAGTACTGCACCTCAAAGGGGTGCCAGCCCTCCTCAGGCCAGACATACACATCCACCCTTACATTCACCCCTTCAGACGAGAAGATAACATTCCTCAGGTTCAGCGCCATGAGCATGGCTGGAATAGAGAGCAACACCACAGAGCTTGTCATAAAGCAGGACTCCAGGAAGCCGGTGATAACTATTAAGAGCCTCAAGGCAGAAGACGGAGTGATAAAGGAGAAGAAGGGCGAGTATTACACTAATGCCGGCTCCCTCACAATCTTTGCCTCTGTGGATGAGAATTCAACCTTGACACTGAGAAAGTCGGTTGACGGCTCAACTCCCACAGAAGCAGCAACCAAGAATGCTGACAATGACTTTAACTTCTCTGTGCAGCTCTCAACAGACGGCAACTACACCTTCTCAATAGAGGCAGAGGACAGGGCTGGGAATATAGGGGATGCAGGCTTCAGGATAGTCAGGACTACGAAGGGGCCATCAATAAGCGTGAGCAGCCCCATGAGGGTGTGCGATTCCTCTTCCTGCTGGTTCATGACATCAAGCAACAATCCTGTGGTGAGGGTTCTTACTGACGATGACTCATCATGCGCCATAAAGCTCTTCGACCTTGACTATGTGGAGATGCAGGATATGGGCAGGGTTCACAGCTATCCCATCACAGAGATAACCGACGGCAGCTACACCGCAGAGGTCAGCTGCGCCGACAGCTTCCTGGGGAACAACAACACCATTGACTTTGACTTCGAGGTTGACACCGTCCCGCCAGTTCTTGAAATCAACCTTACGCATGGGGAGATGAACAAGGAGGGCGTATTCGAGATAAGGCACAGGACCCAGGGGATAATCCAGGGGGAGATAACCGTCAAGGACGAGAAGGGCGGGAAGCTCATATGCGAGGCGACATGCGGCGGCTGCACCTCCTCACAGAATGACTACGACTTCATAAAGCCATTCGGGGACAACGCCACCTACCTTGACGAGCAGGACGAGAGGGTTGTCTATCCGCCGGGCCCTGGAAGAGAGTATGTTTACGCGATTGACTGCCGCGACAGGGCGCAGAACCATGCCTCTGGCTCCATAAGGATAATTAACAATGTTCCTGTCGCTCTTACAATCATACGCACAAACCCTCCCTTCACAAAGGTCGGCTATGCGAACAAGAAGCCCTTCACCTTTGAGGCTGAAACAAGCGGATTCAGCAGCTGCGTGCTTAAGCACGGCTCTTCCACTATCCAGATGACTGGGATGGAGTACAACCATACGACTCCACTAAACCTTGACGACGGCATGTACACCTATAATGTTGAATGCACAGGGATAGACGCTATATCAAAGGATACGAAGCAGGTGAGCTTCAGGGTTGACACGACGAGCCCCGGGGAGGTTACAATAACAACTGAGGGCCTTGTTGACGGCAAGGCTAACGGCCAGGTGACATTCCACTTTGACGCCTCGGATGATAATGGGATAGC
>WALR01000144.1 GCA_015522765.1 Candidatus Woesearchaeota archaeon
CACTGAAAAGGAGCTCTCCAACGCCAAACTTCAGATTCGCATGATGAAGAAGGAGAGGGTTAAGCTTAGGCTTTCCACTAACGCCCTTAAGAGGAGCTATCTCTCTTTATCGTCCAGAATTAAAGAAAAGAAGGCATATCTCGAGGAACTTGAGGGCTCTGTCTCAAAATTAAAGGGGGAAGAGGAAAGACTTCTGCCCCTAATAAATAAGAGGAAGAAGCTTATTGATTCTTATTCTTCGTATGCTAAAAGATTGGAAGAGGTAAAAGAAGAGTACTCCCGCTACTCTGATTCAGTTTTATCATTAAAAAAAGAGAATGCATCTTTAGACAAGATGAATAAACTGCTCTCAAAGAAAGAGGGCGAGCACAAAATTATGATTGCCTCCCTCTCCACAGAGGTGCATAACCTCAATAAGAATAAGACTTCTATCCTTGCGATGATAAACAGGGAGAAGAGGCAGATTGAGAGGGACAGGGACGAGCTCAAAAAATTGGAGCAGGAGATTAAGGAGAAGACCACTCTCAACCTTGCAAAGGAGCAGGAGCTTAAAGCAAGGGAGGAGAAGATTAATGACACCGTAGAATCGTACAATGAGAAACTGCTCTCGCTTAAATCGAGAGAGGACAATCTTAAGGAGAAGGTTTCTCTCCTTGAGGGCAGGGAGAAAGCTGTTGAGGCCAGAGAAAAGGAGGCTGAAAGGCTTGAGAGGGAGAAGAAGGAGGAGTATGGGAAGCTCTCAAGAGAGAATGAGAGACTCGCCTCTGTGAATGAACGCCTTAAGTCAGAGGTCGTTAAGCTGCACCTCGAGCGCGCCTCTCTTGAGAAGGCGATTAACTCGGGAAAGGAGGCGGCAAAATCAGTTGAGAGAGAGGCAGAGTCAAAGAAGAAAGAAGCAGACTCGTTGGATAAGGAACTGCTCTCAAAAAAGAGGGAGCTTAAGCATATGGAGTCGAGGATAAATGAGCTTAACAGGATACTCGCCTTAAAGGTTGATGATAGTGTTGGAAAGACTGTCCGCTCCCTGATAGCTGAGACAAGGGTGTTCCTCGAGGAAAAAGACTCTCTGGAGGTTAAGCGAACATTTGACAAGATAAGGAGGCTTTACCGCTCACTCTCCCCTGATGGAAAGTCCAGGGTTTACGGCGAGATAATGAAGCTTAAGGAAGAGATAGAGCATGTCTTTAGGTGATGTTCATTGCGCATTCATAATCTTTTTATCCGATTCTTTTGTTGTTGAGCATTAAGGGCTTTCCGTTTCCTGCATCAATGACAATGCTGAGCCTGCTCTTCTTTGTTTCATTGCCTACCTTTGCGACGGCGTCATAGCTCATTGCCCACTTTCCGTTGGCCTTTATGGCGTTTACGAGTATTAGGGAATAGCCCTGAACATTCTGCTTGCTCTGGTTGTTTCTCGAGTAAAAGACAACCTTCTCCCTGATAAACTTCCTCGCCACTCCATCCGCTTCTTCCTTTGTTAATGCGCTGTAGCATCCTGCAAGAATTATTAAACACAGTGCGGCTGTTATAATAATAGCATTCCTCAGTTTAGCTGGTCTGTCTCCCATTCTCATCTTCCCCCTAAGAGTCTGTTCTTAACATTACTAATGCTGAATGTGGACATGCCAAGGTTGTATATTCCCGCTGTAAGCATTATGAAGGCGCTTATTATCACCGTTGCAATCATGTTTATACTTACCCCTATGTCCTTAAGGTCCCCGTACATCATTAAGAAGGCGAAGCCTATTATCAACATTGCGTATGTTCTCGCTATCTTGTCTCCCAAAAGAAGGAAGAACAGCCCGATTATTACGGGCGCGAGCATTCCGTTGATTATCATCCATCTGTACTGAATATTGCTCATGCCCTCGCATTTAATCTCTGAGTGGGGAAAGTCGGATGTCGAGAATATCACTGCCTTGACATTCCTGCAACCCATTGATGTTGCTGTCAGGGAATGGCCCAGCTCGTGTATGCTCAATGTAGCCACAAACAAGAGGGAAACTATCAGTATCTCATAAAGTACCCCCTTTATAATCATGATTATCATGCTGTTTCCCCCTTTCTTCTCAGTTTTCTCGCTGAGAATGGAGATATACCCCCTTAATATTAACAGCACCCCTGCAATCATGAGCGGCGGAAGAGCCCATAAGGGCGACATATATGCATTAAGGGTTTTTAGGAGCGTGAGGATAATGAGCGAGGCTCCGTAGATTAATCCCAGGTAGCATCCTGCCTCGAGATAGCTTATCCCCCTTTTTTTCCATGTTCTTTTTGTTATGCTCTTCTTCTCCATTAATAATAAGAGAAAGGCGGCAATGAGCGCCACCTCCGCTATTATCAAAGATGCACCAATTCTTTTCTGAATACCCTCGGTGATTGCCGCGCCGAATATCAGCCCTTCCATAAGAATCAGCAAACTCCTCCTTGTCGCAAAGTAGATGATTCCTATAATCAGTGAAGCCTCAACCACTATAAACATCGTCCTTAAAAGCAGGATATCCCTCTCTACAAGAGGGAGAATGTCAGAATACCACAGGAAGCTCATTATGCTCTCTGTTAGGTAAACAAAACCGAGGATTGATGAGAGCAGGGCGAGATTTTTCCTGTTTTTATAATTAGCTGTTATCGCAAGTATAAAACTCACAATCATAGCTATGAGCAGGGAGAACCCAATAACAAGGAAAACCTCTTTTACCATTTTTCTTCCATTAATTAAGATTAATTAAAGATAACTCTGCACTTGCTAAAACACTGCCTCGAATATGAC
>WALR01000145.1 GCA_015522765.1 Candidatus Woesearchaeota archaeon
AAGATAACCTGCTTCCTTGTTTTCAAGGCGAGAATAATGGCGTGCTCATCAGTTACATCCACAAGCCACCTGGCTCGGGTGTTCACCTAATCATCGCACGCCTTTAGGGTAAATCTGAGGAATTATTTAAATATTAGCTTTCCTTCCCTATTTAAATGGATGAAACAAACGGCTTCGTGATACCTGTCTATTCAGGAAGTATAGGTGGAAAGGGGAATGGGCTTGACCTTGCCCACACAATACTTGAAGAAGAGGGACTCAGTAATGTTGTAAAGATACCTGAAACATACGCTTTAGGAACAGACGCCTTCACCAGATTTCTTGAATACAATAAACTTAAAGAGAGACTGAGAGAGGCAGAGAAAGACGCAGATTATAAAGCTGCTGAGAAGGTAAGGGAAGACATCGTAAATGGTGATCTCCCTGAGGATGTAAAGAAGGGGATTGATTCTGTTCTGGAGAAGATTGAGGGTCCTATTGCGGTAAGGTCGTCAAGTATGCTGGAGGACGGGACAGATCACCCCTATGCAGGAATCTACCTCAGCGTATTCGTTAGTTCAGAAGCAGAGAGGAGAGAGGATGTCTACAATGCTGTGAAGAGGGTTTTAGCAAGCACAATAGGGGAGCCCGCCCTGGCACTCAGGAAGAGGAGGAAAATAAACAAGCTTGAACACATGGCCGTGCTCTTTCAGCCAGTGGTTGGAAGGAGATACAATGACACCTACTTCATGCCTGACCTCGCAGGGGTAATATTCACAAGAAACCCTTATTTATGGTCAAAGCGTATGAGAGAGAGGGACGGCATTGTAAGGATGGTGTTCGGACTTGGAACAAGGGCTGTTGGAAGGGACTACGCAAATATGTTTGACCCCTCCTTACCCGGGCTGCACCCTACGGCTGATTACGAGAGGGTTAAACACTCCCAGGAGAATGTTGATGTTCTTCCGTTTAGAGTGAGACCAGAAAGAGAGGACGGGGCCCTTGAGGTGTCCCTGAAAGAGCTTTTAGATGATATAAAAATCAGTAATCCACGGTATATACTTTCAAGAGCAGAGGGAGGTTATGTTAAACCGCTATCGACGAACATGCTTGATAAAGATAAGCGGTATGTCGTAACATTCGATGAGTTGCTTAAGATGAAGCCCTTCCTGGACATCATAAACGGTTTAATAAGAGGGATGGATGAGGGGTTTAGCAGGAAAGGCATACGCGGAGGGGTGGACATGGAATTTGCCGCCAACCTCGATGGGGGAAGCAATATTGAAGTTCTCCTCCTGCAGGCAAGGCCCCTTGTTCACAGGGGGGAGATGAAGCCCTACCATCCGCCTAAGCATGTAAAAGAAAATGATATTCTGACGCTCGGACCTGCGACGAGTAACGGCCGGGTCAGCAATATAAGCTATGCCGTGCTTGTTGACGGGGAGAGATACTCCGCCCTTAATATGAAGGAACGCTACCTGCTGGCAAGGACTATTGGGAGGATAAACACCTATCTTAAGGAGAAAGGGGAGAGGTTCATACTAATAGGCCCTGGGAGATGGGGGAGCAATAACCCCGAACTCGGCGTCCCTGTTAACTACTCTGAGATTGCCAATGCCAGTGCGATTTTAGAGGTATCCTCTGACGGCTTCGCAGGGGAACCCTCTTTCGGAACCCACTTCTTCAATGACATGGTGGCAGACGGCATCCCTTTCATAAACCATGATGAAGGGCGTAAAGGAGGAGAATACAGCTCGCTTGAAGGGCTCCTTAAGTATGAAAATGTGTTTGAAGGCATTGCGAAAGAGATGAGGCTTAGTGGAGAGAGCTATTCCTCGGTTAAAGACGCCCTAAGGATAATCAAACCTGCAAAGGGCAAATTTGAGCTCAGCATGGACTCCGGAGAGAGGAAGGCATGGCTCTACCCTCTAGCATATGTTGGGTAAAGCTTAAATAAGGAGGGTGATTCATCACAGGTAGAACAAGAAAATGAAATATGAAAGCATGCTTAAGAGGGCGAGGGAGAATATACCCGACAATGTAAAGAAGGCGGAGAGATTTGAGATTCCTAAGGTTCTTGGCCACCTCCAGGGAAACAGAACAGTCATAAGCAACTTCTATAAGATAGCTGAGACTCTTAACAGGAAGCCTGAGCATCTCCTTAAGTTCATACTGAAAGAGCTCGCGGCGCCGGGCGAACTCACAAAGAGTGCGTTGATTATAGGCACGAGGGTGAGCGCCTCAAAGGTGAACGAGAAGATTGCGGCATATGCAAGGGAGTTTGTTATATGCAGGGAATGCGGCAGGCCGGACACAAAGCTTGAGAAAGAGGGAGGCACACTCTACATTCACTGCACCGCATGCGGGGCGATGCACCCCGTAAGGGAAAAGATATGATTCATTTCTTAAAGAAAGTTGATAGCCCCTCCTGCTTCTCCTTTTCCCTTCCGAACACGCTCTCCACCCTCATCTTTGTCAGCTCCAATGTTTGCTTTAGATAGTCGCTTACATTATATTCTTCCGCCAGCTTGAGGCTTGGCTCAAGATATTTTATGACTGAGCCCTCGGATATTGTGAATATTATCTTTCCGCCGCACTTAACACACCTCCCTGAGAGGGGGGGCCGCCTGTACTTCTCATTGCACACCACACACCTGAACTGCTGCTGGGAGAACTTTCTTAGGTTGCCCTTTATGTCCTTGATAAAGTGCTTTTCTATCACAAGGGTTGCCACATCCTCTGAATCAACCGCCCTTATAAGGGCTGCGAGCCTCATCTGGCCCCTGAGCTTGTCCTCCATTGAGGGGAGGGTCTTGTAGGAGGAGCATCTTACCCCCATGTTTATGCTTGAAACAGGATGGGTGAATCCTATCCCCTGGTACTGCTCCTCCCTGCCCAGCCTAGACTTCAACTGCTCAATGCCTACCTCAGAGGGCATCTTGAAGTTGAGGGCCGCCTCGTAAAAGTCTAAGGGGTAGGAGAACACTGTGTCCATTCCGTGAACCATGTCGTCGACTTCTGCGGGGTTGAGGATGTAGGTGAGGACAAGGGGGGCGTCCATTGTCTTGGAGCCCCTTTTATCCGGGAGGTAGCTCTTAGAGAAGTTAAGCAGGGCGTCCATTAAAAGGATGACTCCTGCCTCGTCCCCGTCGCAGTCCCTCCTAAGAGAGGCGTGCCAGAGGGGGTGGGCAAGACAGCCGCTTGTTGAGCTGAACCCGATTATCCTGCCGACCATCCCGGCAGAGATGTGGGGGGCTAGCCCTATCACTATCTGGCCTATGAGGTCTTTCTTTGAATTGATATTGTAGAATTGTTTTAGCCCGTAGAGCTTCTTAAGCTCGTCATCAACAAATGACGCCACCCTTTTGAGGACTATGTCTGCTGACTCGTCAAGTGCCTCTGCGAATGAGGGGAGAATGATATCCTGGGGGAAGAGCTCGACGAGCTGGTCAGGCGAGGTTAAAGGCCCCCCCTTAAAGTCGTGGGAATATCCAAGACGCTTAAGGGTCTCGATGTCCACGCCAACCTCTGACGGCTTGAAATGGGTGATTGGAATCTCTGACATGTCATACCTTATCGTCCCGTCCTTGTTCACATGAAGATGGTGTATCGCCCTTAATATGCCCTTTGCTATATGCTCGGGCTTGTGCTCTCTGTTGGAGGTTCCCCTCACCCCCTTGACAAGCTCGGGGCTCTTAACTCCCAGAAGTTTAAGGGCAGACTTGTAATACATTGATATGTCTAGTGGAAGATTCGCGGATGGCTTTGCAGGTCCGTGCTTCTCGCACACAGGTGTTTTTATGGGCCCGCACTTGGGGCAGAAGTAGAGCCGTTCTGTCCTCCTCCCGCAGAAGGGGCACACCGGATAGACCACCCTCGCGTCGCAGTGCTTGCAGTAATAAACGGCGAAATCCCCCTTCACCTGCCCCTTCTCCATTGCCGCCTGGAAGCTCCTAAGACGCCCCCCCTCTTCCCCTATTGGAAAGAGCACATTGGGGCTTCCTGTGAGCTCCCTCTCCTTAGCCTTCTCAGGCCTGCCCATCCTCGCCCCTATGAATATCCCAGACTTATCCCTCAGGGGGATTCCTGACAGCGCTGATAAAAGGGAGAGCGTATCCTTATCAGGGTTCTCCTCTATAAACCTCTTTGCCTTCTCAACAGCGGTGGTTGCGGAGTGCGGCTGCTTGACTGAGAGTGTCCTTGAAAATGCGAATGCGTCATCTGATGAGAGCACTATGTTCTCGTCTTTCACAAGCGAGTGGGGCAGTCCTATAACCTCTATCATTCTCTTCCTCTTGACATCCCTCTCGTCGTTGGAGAAGGGAAGAATTATTCTTCTCAACAGGCCTTCCTCCTCGAGGAATTTTGCACCTGCCATCCATTCAATCAGCTCTAAAACATCCTCCTTGCCTATCTCAAGCCAGTGGTAGGTGTATTTGGGGTGGAGGGGAATGCTGAACGATGATGAAAGGGAGAATGCATGCTCTGCGCTTATCCCTGCCTTAAGCGGATTATTGATGAGCTCTCTTATCGTGTCTGCAGGAACATTTGATAAGTCGGACATCCTGCTGAAATCAAGCGTCCCTATAAGAGAGACTGCTGATTTCTCAAGCTCCTTGACCCACCACTCCTCACAGTAGCCCGGCGGGACAAGTGGATGGTTGTTCTCTGAGAAGTCGCCGTAATTGAATAGTATATCCCCCAGGAAGAGTATCTCTGCTATCTCTGTTTTTATCCTCCTCGCCTCGTTTTCGCTCTCCACCCTAATGACAGAGCCGTTCCTAAGCTTAACTATGGGTCCCTCTATGTAATCACAGGGGGTTATTGCCGCTGCCTTGCCCGGGCGCTCTACCTTGAGCTGGGTTGCCGTGGCGACAAAATCGTC
This sequence comes from Candidatus Woesearchaeota archaeon, assembly GCA_015522765.1. GTDB lineage: Archaea > Nanobdellota > Nanobdellia > Woesearchaeales > WALR01 > WALR01. Next base: position 4,865 of record WALR01000145.1, read on the forward strand.
AAGGACCACCATTGTAGCCGGATGGATGGCTGCACTGCTAAGACCCGACATCCTTGTGCGCCCATACCTCAGCCTGAACCCCCCCTTCGTCATCGGATAGGACAGAACAGGCCTCCCGGCGACGAGGTCTGCGATGAATGTTGTGTTTGGTGTCACCCTATCATCAGAGGATGTCTTCCCCTTCGCCTTGACCTTCTTCTGAATCTTCACGAATTCCTCGAGGAAGGACCATCTAAAGTTTATATCCCTTAAATTGGAAGACTTCTTCAGGAGCTTCGGGGCTTTTAACGCTACCATTGAGAGAACGAGGCAGAGCCCTGAGCGTATGCGGTTTGTTTCAACACGGGAGAGGTCCTTGTAGTTTGAGACTTCTATATTCTCTGTCGGATCCCCGTCTATCTCAACAGGGATGTTCTTTACAAGGAACATAACCTCCTTCTTGGAGGGGTTGTACTGAAGGTTGGTAACGCGCTCATGGTAGTCCTGCAGCTCTGTATAAAACCTGTTGAGCTCGTCATCAGAGGGGTCGTATGCAGGAATATTGAAGTGCTGTCTCAGGTAATCTGTGAGCATGACAGAGAACGCGGCTGCTGTGCCTCCCGCCCCCCTTATCGGCCCTGCATACTTCACCGCGATGTACTCCCCCTTATCCCTCCTCTTCTTGAACTTAAGTTCTACGAATCCCTCCAGCGGGGCGGAGACTATGCCCACTGTGTGATAGGCGAACCCTGTCCTTATCCCTGCCTCAAGTGCCTCTTTTAATGATGAAAATTTGCAGAATTTCTGGTCAGCCACCTCCTCTGCAATCCTGAATGCGACCTCCCATGCGAGGGCGCCGTAGCTATCCTCCAGTTCGTGTATCCTCTTTATGATGCCCTTCCCCTTAAGCTGGGGTATGACCGCTGAGATTAATCCTTCAACTCTCTCGGCCATGTTCTCTGCGAGGGGTATCTCCACATTATCGGATGGGTCGTATCCCTTCGCCCTCGCAATCTTGGCGAGTTTGTATGCTTCCTTGAGATTGTTGTTCAGCAGGGTAAAGTAGTTCGATATCTCCTCGCTTGCAACAATCCCTTTGAATACGGACATTAATGCACCTCCTAAAACCTCATTATGCTTGCCTTTCCTGTTCTTATATTTATTATTGGGACCCTCCCCGGCTCCGGATGATGCCCGACCTTCTCCTGAAACGATGTCTTGGACTGCCATGTGCTCCCGCATATAAGGGTTATGCCCTTGTACGATGATACTGTTGTCTTATGGAGGTGGCCTATAGCGAACACATCAGGAACATCTGATATAACCAATGGGTCCTCGTCTTTGTAGGGCATGTAGAGATTGGATGAGTGGGTTGGCGCAAGATGCCTCCTCTGGAGGAAGTACTTCATAACGAGGTCCGACCTGTCATAGCCTCCCTCAGCCCTTAATGCGTCTATGTGCGCTATGTAATAATCAATGCTGTATCCATGATACATTAGCACCTTCATACCCTTGCTATTAGCTGATTGTATCCTGACTAGTGAGGGGTTGGGGAGCATGACCGCGTTTGGAAGCTCGTACAATGGCGAGGCATATTTTCTTAATAGGCGCGGCTGGGGCTCTGACAGGCGTACAGCATCGTGGTTTCCAGCTATTATTATGAGCTTCTTTTCCTTGGGTATCTCTGAGAGGAGCCTGGCTGTTTCCTTATACTGTTCTCTCACATCCGCTATTTTGAGCTCTGCGAGCTGGTTAGGGTAGATGCCGACTCCGTCAACAAGGTCTCCCAGGATAAACACATATGGCGTCCTCCTTGCAATCTCGCGCTGTTTTTTATTCCCCATCCTTCCGCTTATCCATTCTATGAATGTGCTGAATTTCTCTGTCAGAAAATTTATTGAGCCGATGTGCATGTCTGAGATGAACACTGCATATAAGTCCTCCCCCTCTGCACCTGTAAAGTGCTCTTTAATCGGTATATCCGGCCATATTATCGAGTCAGGGAACATGACTGAATTATTGATTCTGCCTGTGAAGGCGACTACCTCGTCAGGGGTTATCATTGACGCCTTCTTCCAGAGCTCGTCTGATGAGCCGTTCCCGTTGTTCCTCTTGGTCACTATAACCCTTAACCTTCCTGTTTTATCCTCAACATCAAATATGAGGGTGTTGTTTTTTGTTTGGCGAATCTCATAAATAATCCCGATTATAGAGACGGTTTCATAACCTCTGGAGCCCCTGAGCTGGGAGATTGAAGACAGGTAGGGAATATTTCTGTTCATCAGGATTCTTTGTATTGCGTTAAAACGGGCATTAAAGTGGCCGACGAAGTCCTTGACTTCTATCTTGCCCGATTCATCATTGTCCTCATGCGCCTTGACTATCTCTAAGGAGATTGGTATCCTCTTCTTGGTTACCTCTCTATCACTATTCTCCTCTTCTAATAAGTACTCCTCTTTGATTACCATGCCCTCCCTGCCCTCAATTGCGTATCCTTTGTTCTCCTGCTGGATGCGCTCTCCCTCTCCAGAATTTTCATCATTGATACCGGCAGACTCTTCTATTCTGATATCGGAATCATGAAAGAACCTTTTAATCAGGGAGGGGGTTACTGATATCCCTCTGCCCATCATCGAGAGTTTATTGATGAAGTCACTGAATTTTTCTTCATTAATGCTCTTTGGAAAGAGGACTGCCGCCTCCGGGCTGACAAGAAACCCCTTTGATATTATCAGCTGCAGCGCCTCCTCCCTTGAGAGGCTGCCGGATGACTGGTTCTTATCGGGCTGATTTGTCTCTGTCCGTGCTTCGGCTTGTTCTGGATACATGGGCATCACACCAAGAATGGTGGTTATTAAAGACATTAAATATTAAGCGAGTTTTTCAGTATTAATTTGACCTTTGGTATGAGAAAGTCCGGAATATTCATTGACATCTCCCTTGTTCTTCCATATCTCCCCTTTGATATCACCCTCGCCCTTATGAGGCCGAGCATGTCGAACTCTGCCAAAACATCACTCACCCTCCTCTGGGTCAAAGGCCTCAGGTTCAGGGATGAACATATGTCCATGTACTTTGAATAAACATCTCCTGTGAAGAACCTCTTTTTCTTGTCCGGCTTTATGATAAGGAGGGTGTACATTATCGCCTGGTACTGCTTGGGCTGGGACTTTACAACCTCGAGTATCTTGTCCCTCTCTATTTTGTCCTCTGCCTCGTCGAGGTGTTTAAGCATTACCTTTTTTGAGTTTGACCTGTCTGCGAGTTCGCCGGCAACCCTTAAAAGCTCGAGGGCGCGCCTCGCGTCTCCGTGCTCCCGGGCTGCGATTGCCGCGCATTTCTCGATGACGCCTGCAGCTATGGTCCCCTTCTTGAACGCTTTCCTGCCCCTCTCCTTCAATATCTGCTGAATCTGTATAGCATTATAGGGGGGGAATATCACCTCTTCCTCTGAGAGGGAGCTCTTGACTCTTGGATCGAGGTTGTCTGTGAATGTAAGATCGTTGGATATTCCTATGATTGATATTTGTGAGTTCTTAAGCTCTGAATTGATTCTTGTCAGGTTGTAAAGAACATCGTCGCCTGTCTTGCTGACGAGCTGGTCTATTTCGTCGAGTATGATTACAATGATGCTTTTTTCTGCATCAATAGCTGAGAAGAATATTTTATAAACTTCGTCTGTCGGCAGGCCTGTTGGGGGCACCTTCTTTCTAAAGAGCCCTGAGAGTGTGGCTATGAGCCTGTACTCTGTATCCGCGACTTTTTTTAGCTTGCAGTTAATATAGCACATTTTTAGGGGGACCTCTCTTGCGTCTGCAACCCTGCTCAGCTGCTTTGTTGTGTATTTAACGCTTAGTGTCTTGCCTGTTCCTGTCTTGCCATATATGAAGATGTTTGATGGTCTGTCCTCTCTAAGCGCTGGGGCGAGTATTGATGCAATTTGGTTCAGCTGCTCCTCTCTATGGAGTATGTTCTCAGGGATGTATGATGACTGCAGAACCTGCTTATTCTTAAATATAGAGTTCTTGGACATGAATGTTTCAAAGAAGTTTATCAGGTTGGCCATATGGGTGTGTAACAACAGTTAATTTAAAAGGATTGTTGTTTTTGAACAGCCCATCCACCCCCTTATTTCCTTTGGAGATTTGGTGCTTGTTTGGTTGTTAGGTTTTATA
>WALR01000146.1 GCA_015522765.1 Candidatus Woesearchaeota archaeon
CCTCTAAGGAGGACTTCAGGACTGGTAGCATGGCGGCTGCCCATGGTGGTATAACCTCATTTATTGATATGCCCAATACTAAGCCGCCCACATTTACAAAGCGGCTCCTCGAGGAGAAGGCAGGGCTTGCCAGGAAGAGTATTGTTAACTACGGTTTTCACATGGGTACGAACGGAAGAAACACCAGGAGCATCTCCCTCATGGTTAAGAATAGCAGAAATGATGAGATGCCATTTGCCTCTGTGAAGGTTTACATGAATGAGACGACAGGTATGCTTAAGATTAGCAGTCCTGAACTCATTAGGAGAGTGTTTAATTCTTCCCAGAGGATAGCCGTGCATGCTGAAGGTGAGAAGGTTCATGAAGCGATAGAGCTCTCAAAGGAGAAGGGGAATATGCTTTATCTCTGCCACCTCTCTCTTGCAGAGGAGCTTAGGATGGTTGAGGAGGCAAAGAAGAAGAATAAGGTGTACGCAGAGGTTACGCCCCATCACCTCTTCCTTAAGCGCAGAAAGGGAGATATCCTTAGGCTTATGAAGCCCGAGCTTAAATCAGAGAAGGAAAGGATTGCACTCTGGCAGGGGTTGAAGAGGGGTGTTATTGATACTATTGGAACAGACCATGCACCCCATACCATTGAGGACAAGGAGAACGGCGCCTTCGGCGTCCCCGGAGTTGAAACTGCCCTCCCATTAATGCTCAATGCGGTTTCAAGGGGCATAATAAGAATTAGCGATGCCGTGAGGCTTTACTCGAGGAATCCTGCATTAATATGGGGGTTAAGGAAGAAGGGGGAGATAAGGAGGGGGTTTGACGCCGACCTGGTCCTTGTTGATATGAAGAGGGAGAAAAGGGTTAATAATGAGGAGCTGCTCACAAGGGCGGGCTGGAGCCCTTTTGAGGGTGCGAGACTCAAAGGGTGGCCTGTCATGACAATCGTGAACGGCGCCATTGTTTACGAGGAAGGAAATATTTATCTGAACAGGGGGAGACGCCTCCTGTTTAAATGGGGGTGAATGCATGGATGATTGTAAAGGGGTCGTTGCAGAGATTCTTCTAAGGGTTAAGGCTGTTACGCTAAGCCCGCGTAAGGCTTATACCTATGCCTCAGGCATAAGGAGTCCTGTCTACTGCGACAACAGGCTGCTTATCTCTTATCCCAAGGAGAGAAGGGTTATAAGGGACTGCTTTGAGAGGGAGATAAATAAAAGAGGAATCTCCTTTGATGTTGTGGCTGGAACAGCCAGCGCCGGCATTCCCCATGCGGCCTGGCTTGCCGATAAGCTTGGTAAGCCGATGGTTTATGTCAGGTCCTCGAAGAAGGAGCATGGGAAGGAGAAGCAGATAGAAGGCGTGGTGCATGAGGGTGATGAAGCCGTCGTGATAGAGGACCTCGTAAGCACAGGGGGAAGTTCTATCAGCGCTGTAAACGCCCTCAGAGAGGCAGGCGTTAAGGTGGATTGGTGCCTCTCAATATTCAGCTACGGGCTTGAGGAGGCGAAGGAAAGTTTTAGAGAGGCTGAATGCACCCTTATTAGTCTCTCTGATTTCAGCACCCTGATTGAGCTGGCGCTTGAGAAGGGCTACATTAACAAGGAGGAGAAGGAGATGCTTCTTGAGTGGCAGAGGAATCCCCGTGGATGGGATACAGGGTGAGTTAAGATGGATGGCATAATAAAATATGAGAGGAGCATAATCGTTGCCTGTGATGTTGATACCTTAGAGAGGCTTAGGAATTTAGTAAGGGCAACAGCTGACATAAAGGGGATAGGCGGCTACAAGATAGGATTTGAATTGGTCATGCGCTTCGGCATGAAAAGAACGATTGAAACAATAAGGTCTTTAAGCAGCCTTCCAATAATCTACGACCACCAAAAGGCAGGCACAGACATCCCATTTACCTCTGAGAAGTTTGCGTCTGCCTGCTCAGGAGTTGATGCAGCCATACTATTCCCTCAGGCAGGTCCCGAGACAGAGAAGGCGTGGATAAATGCCCTTATGAAGAAGGGAATCGCTGTAATTGTCGGCGGGGAGATGACGCATGAGGGCTATCTTGAAAGTGAAGGTGGCTTTATATGCGATGAAGCTCCTGACCGCATCTACAGGATTGCCGCTGAGCTGGGTGTAAGGGACTTCGTTGTTCCTGGCAACAAGCCTGAGAGGATAAGGCATTATCATGAGCTGATAAAGAGGCTTGTAGAGCCTGTCTTTTACTCTCCCGGACTGATAAGCCAGGGGGGTGACATAACAGAGTCAGGGAAGGCGGCTGGGAGGAGGTGGCACGCCATTATAGGAAGGGCAATCTATAATAGCAATGATATCCATGGCTCTGCAGAGTTAATTGCCAAAAGACTTTTAGGTGGGGGGGATGATTAGGAGCATAGGAGTAATAGGGCTCTCAAGGGGGGCCAATGACAAGTTGATTAGAGAAAAGGCCTACGAGATTGGTAGGAGGATAGCTCAGGAGGGCTTCGTACTAATATCAGGGGCTACTACCGGCTACACCTCTGAGGCGGTGAGGGGCGCCTATGAAAAAGGAGGGTTAACAATAGGGATAAGCCCTGCATCCAATATAGAGGAGCACACTAACAAATACGGGATGCCGGTGGAGAACTTCACAAGAATAATCTTTACAGGCCAGGATTATGCAGGGAGGAATGTTATAATAGTTAAGAGCAGCGATGCGATTATTATGTTGCCCGGAAGCGTCGGTACACTCAACGAGTTCACAATTGCACTCTCCCTTGGCAAGAGGATTGCAATTCTCAAGGAGGGCGTCTTAAGGGAGGAGGGGGAGGAACTCCTGCACCTTGTTAATGCCCTTAAGGCCCAAGGTGACAGCTACGATATTAAGCTCACCGATGATATCAACGAGATAATTGAATTTGTGAGGGGGGAATAATGAAAATAAAGATAGCTCCGTCTATACTCTCGGCGAATTTTGCCCGCCTCCAGGAGGATGTTGACTCTGTCTCTAACGCTGATATGCTCCACTACGACATGATGGACGGGCATTTCGTTGAGAGCGTGAGCTTCGGGCCGCTCGTTGTAAGGGAGATTAAGACCTTGCTTGAGAGATGGGCTCACCTGATGGTTGAGAAGCCTGAAGGCATGCTCAGAGAGCTTGATAAGGATAATGTTGACGGAGTAATAATCCATAAGGAGATTTTTATGGGAAGTGGAGGCGCCCTTCCTCTTCTGAAGAGCATAACCGGCAAGGGGCTTAGAGCAGGCATAGCCCTGAACCCTGCCACAAATGTTAATCTGCTAAGTAAAGAGGAGCTGGAAATTGCGCATATGATACTCATTATGAGTGTTAACCCGGGGAGGGCCGGCCAGGAGTTCATTAATGTGAGCGGGAAGATAAGGGAACTGAGGAAGCGTTATCGAGGGATGATAGGCGTCGACGGCGGGATAAATCCTGAGACTGCGAAAATCTGTGTTGATGCCGGCGCCGATGTTCTTGTTTCGGGAAGCTTCATATTCAGGAATAAGGAGATGCCGCCAGGGGAAGCAGTTGAGAAGTTGAGGCTGAAAACGACAACTTAATTAAGTAAACCACTTTTAGATAATTCAATATGGGAATTGTTAAAAAGAGGATGCACAAAAGAGATTATTGTCTGGAAAAAAGGCTGTTAAGCGTTTTATTTGTTCTCTCTCTGCTGGCAGTATTTTCCCTAGCTACTGCGCCTGCTACAAGCGCATCCTCTTATGATGTTGGCTTTGAAACATCAATGCGCAAGGTCTTCATAACTCCGGTAGGCAATCTCCGCCAATTTCAGGGTAAATGGTCGAGCGAAGTAGACAACCAATGGAGCATAAGCCTTGCGAAGAACGAGTATGAAAGCTTCCAGGTGGTCATAAGAGCAAACAAGGACCTTCAAAATGTTAAAATCATCCCATCAAACTTTGGAAATCTTGGTGTAGAGATTCATCCAGTGGGCTACTTCAAGCTTTCAAGGCACAGCCATCAACACCTGAACGACCCTCTTGGATGGTACCCTGATGTAATCCTGACATACAAAGACTCAATCAACATACACAATGGCGATTACCAGCCATTCTGGGTTACAGTTCATGCACCAAAAGGCATCCCGGCAGGCGACTATCACGGAAAGCTAACAATAACACCCGGAAACAAGGAGCTGACAATAAATGCCCATGTTTATGACTTTACACTTCCAGACAAACCAAGTCTACCAACAGCATTACAATTTGGCGGTAATGGAGATAATATGCATATTTTCAATTATTATAATAC
>WALR01000147.1 GCA_015522765.1 Candidatus Woesearchaeota archaeon
AGGCTTCAGACCTCATCTTACTTGAGGATAATCTGCCATCAATAGTTGACGGCGTAAAAGAGGGGCGGAGGATATTCTCCAATGTCAGAAAGGTCATAAACTATCTCCTTACTGCGAATCTCGCCGAGGTGCTTGTCGTGTTCTTCGGCTCTCTTGCAGGTGTAATGCCCTTCCTCGCCATTCAGATACTCTGGACCAACTTTGTCACCGATGTTGCTCCTGCCCTGAGTTTCGGGATTGACCCTCCCCATAAGGACATTATGAAAAGGAAGCCCACTGGAAAGTCAGAGAAGATAATCAATAAGAGGATTGTCCTTCTTACGGTATTCATAGGGATTAAGAAGGTTGTGCTGATGCTCGCAATATTCTTCATAGCATACCACTTCACCGGCAATCTTCTAATCGCCCAGACGATGTCGTTCACCTGGCTCGTCTTCTCTCATTTCGTGAGGGTGGCTGCTATAAGATTCGATGAGGGGATAAATATGTTCATAAACAGGACCCTTAACTGGTCCGTTACTATCCCTGTCATCCTTCAGCTCATAATAATTTATACTCCTCTCTCAAAATTCTTCCATGTGGTCAGGCTCTCCGGCTTTGAGTGGGTAGTCATAATACTCAGCTTCCTGCTGGCAATATTCCTGGCGAGGATTATAACACTGATAATAGCGAAGATGGACTCTGAGATTGATTTTTAAGGATAATGTTAAATACGACTTTTGTGAAACCCTCTCTCTGAATCGAAAGATATTTATACTTACCGTTCTCTCCTTTTTAAGTATTATGAATGCTAAAAATAAGGGGTTTAAAGAGGGCTTAACATTTGATGATGTTCTCATAAGGCCCCGCAGGTCTGATGTTCTTCCGAGGGATGTTGATGTTTCGGTGAGGCTGACTAAGAATATAAAGCTCAATGTCCCTCTTATAAGCGCTGCGATGGACACTGTTACAGAGGCAGAGATGGCAATTGCCCTTGCCCAGCAGGGCGGCCTCGGCGTTGTCCACAGGAATCTCTCTGTTGAGGAGCAGGCAGACCAGGTGGGGCAGGTAAAAAAGTCAGAGGCATGGGTTGTTTCCAATCCTATAACTCTTTCTCCAAGAGATACGGTCAGGACCGCTATGGGCATTATAGAGAAGAACGGCATATCGAGTTTTCCCATAGTTAAGGGCGGAGTGCTTGTAGGGATAGTCACCCACCGTGATTTAAGGTTCAGAAAGGACTATGATATGCCTTTAAGCAGGATTATGACAAAGAAGCTGGTCGTGGCAAAGTCGAGGGTTCCAAGGGACAAGGCAATATCGATAATGGTTGACAATCGCATAGAAAAGCTTCCCATAGTTGACGGCTCCATGCATCTTAAGGGGCTTATCACCCTGAAGGATATAGAGAAGAGCGGGAAGCATCCGAATGCCTGCAAGGATAGGAAGGGGCAGCTTATGGTTGGCGCGGCGATAGGCGCCAATGATTTCAGGAGGGCGGAGGCCCTTGTTAATGCCGGTGCGGATGTTCTTGTTGTTGACACTGCCCACGGCCATTCAATGAATGTTATTAATTCAATAAGAAGGATAAAGAAGAGCTTTGACATAGATGTTTCTGCCGGGAATGTCGCGACCGCCGAGGGCGTTGCAGACCTGGCATCTGCCGGTGCAGACATAGTAAAGGTTGGTATTGGCCCGGGCGCCATATGCACCACCCGCGTTATCACAGGAGTAGGGGTTCCTCAGGTGAGTGCAATACTGGAGTGTGCTGACGCTGCGAGGGAGCACGGTGTTTCTTTGGTTGCAGATGGCGGCATCAAGTTCTCAGGGGATATAGCTAAAGCCATAGCTGCAGGAGCAGACGCTGTTATGCTTGGAAACCTCTTTGCAGGGACAGAGGAGACCCCTGGGAGAACAATCTTTGTTCAGGGGAGAAAATACAAGAAGTACAGGGGCATGGGCAGTCTTGCCGCTATGACTCAGGGTGAGGGGAGCAAGGAGAGGTACAGGCAGGCCGGTTCTGCCCCAGGAAAGCTTGTTCCTGAGGGGATAGAAGGAATCGTCCCCTACCGCGGAACTGTCGGGGAGGTGGTCTTTCAGCTCGTTGGCGGCCTGAAGTCATCGCTTGGCTACACCGGCTCCAGGACAATTGCAGAGTTCAAAAAGAATGCTTCGTTTATAAGGATAACAGACGCTTCCCTTAGGGAGAGCCACCCCCATGATGTGAAAATC
>WALR01000148.1 GCA_015522765.1 Candidatus Woesearchaeota archaeon
ATCCTTATTAGCGCAACTAAAAAAGCAAAGAATTAATGAAAATAATGTATACTTTAAAGGAACAGAGCAGAAGAGAAAAGTCAACCAATCCTGTTGGGAAAAAATGAACGTGATAACTGCATACTGAGCAGTCCAGCTGACCGATAGCTTTAAATAGTTAAAAGTAAATTTTACCCTTATATGTTCCTTTAACAAGAGGTGATAAATGATGCGTTCAATGAGTATTCATAACAAAAAAGGCCAGGGAATATCAATAAATGTAATAATCATAGCCGCGATAGCCCTCCTGGTGCTTGTTATTCTTTCAATAATCTTCACCGGCAGGATGGGCATATTCAGCCACCAGGTGAACAGCTGCAGCGCAAAGGGCGGGCAGTGCTTTGATATAAGCGGATCATCCTGCTCAGATGCATCAGGCGGGAAGTACACTCTTCCATACCCCCTTGTGAAGTGTGAAACAGAGGGCGAGACCTGCTGCCTTCCCGGGAAGTAGGTGGGATAATGTACAGGCCCAGGCGAAGGGGTGATATAAGCATAACCACCATCGTGATGGCTGCCATAGCCCTAATAGTCCTCGTTGTTATAATAGCCATATTCACAGGCAAGACCAAGATATTCAGCAACAACTATGACACTGCGTCTCACAGCGCAATCTCCCAGGTGTGCAGCCAGAAGGGCTATTGTGTTAATGATGGGAATGCATGTGCAACAGGAAGCTTAGAGGACGGCTCAAAATACATCGACTGCCCTGACTTAGGCTTCTGCTGCGTCACCCACTAATTCTGAGAAAAGCAAAATCTTTTAAATTAAGGAGCATATTTTTATTGCATGACAGGGAGAAGCATTATTAAGCACACACCCAGGTACTCTCCGAAGAGAGGGGAGGGGCAGGTAACAGGCCAGCTAATGATACTCTTTTATTTAATCGCCCTCATAGTCATAGTCGGGATAGTCGTGTTTGTAATTAAGAGGGTTCTTTCTCTCTGAGAGGTTACCATGCGTCCAGCTAGAGGAAAAAAGGGGTTCGGCAGCATAAGGGACATCATCCTGGCGCTCCTTTTAATAGCCATACTACTCGCGATGACAGGGAGGATTGCCCTGCTTTCAAAGGAGAAGAGCGGCTTCGACAGGTGCCTCTCAAGCGTCACAATCAACTCCCAGGTGGAGAAGATGTCCATAGGCGCCCTTGGTTCGGGGATAGACTGCCCGGCGCCGTTCAACAAATACAAGGGTGACAACCAGTTAAGCGGGCTCTCAGACGACATTTTAAGGTGCTGGAGGAAGACGGGGAGCGGCTCCCTCCAGGTGTTCGGGAAGAAATTCCTCTCAAGCAAGAAGGACACGCCGGGCTGCATAGTATGCTCAAGGTTCGTCCTTGAAAAGGACATAAAACTCGACGACCTTGTAGAATACCTCTCGCATGAGAATGCCCCCCCTGACTTTAAGAAGAAATACTCTGAGCTGCTCAACCTTCCGCTGGCGAATATGGAGCTGGTAAACCCCTCAACAGGGAAAAAGGAGCTTTTAGGCATGAAGGCGCTCTTCCTGATGCTTGGAGAGGGCTCGCTCAAGGCAGAGGAAGACGGGAAGCCCGTGGTGTACACAATACTCTACGAGAGGGCTCAGCCAAGCACCATACAGAACTTCCTCGACAAGACAGTCATAGGAAGGGCAATACTCTCAACACCCGCGATAGGCGACACCATTAATGTGTTAAGGGGGATAATCCACCTGTTCAAAAAGGATAACTCAGCCCTAAGCACTCTCGCTAAAGAGAACAATCTTCAGGGGCTAGGCATCCAGTCAGTGTTCATAATAAGGGATAACGGGATATTCCAGCAGTACTGCTCGCCTCTTGTTGACAAACCAAAAAAGGAGTACTACGACTTCCTTGAGGGGAAATAGGTTGATTAACATGGGCTGCAGATTTATTCTTAACAAAAAGAGGTCGAACATAAAGGTTGTAGGCGCGCTGATACTGTTCCTAGTCCTAATGTTCATACTACTTGCAGGGCTCCTCAACAAACAGAGCAGAATAATGAGGAGCTCTGCAGAAGAGGAGATGTGCGCCCAGAGCGTTATTGAGCAGTCCAAGAACTCAGCGCTTGGCACAGGGGGAATAAACCTTAAATGCCCTGTCCAGAAGAAGGAGATAAAGCCGGGCAGAGAGAAAGAGGAGACAGCCTTATACATGGCTAAATGCTGGCATATGATGGGGGAGAACAAGCTGAAGCTGTTCAGCGATGTGCAGATTGGCAATAAGAACTACTGCGTGGCATGCTACGAATTATCCTTTGACAAGAAAAGCAAGCCCGTCCCCCTAAGCGATTTCATAGACTATCTCAGACAGGAGCATCCCCCTGCTTATATCTCTCCCTCAATAAAGCCAAATGAGAGCTATTTTGACTATTTGTTCCCTGACAACAACGGCTATCTTGACAGTTCTGCTGCCCAGAGGCAGTTCATAAATCCCAAAGTAAAATATGTGGTAATGCTCGTCTATTCAAAGAGCGGCACATTCAGGGAGCTGGCAAGGAAGACAATCGTATCGTCTGCGGGTGCAGGCGCCATCGGAATGGTCGCAGGGGTGGGCCTGGCAACACTCGTGGTTATCACCGCGCCGATATCCCTCCCTGCAGGAGTTATTGCAGGGGCAGGCGCAATAGGCGCATTGAGCCTTGGAAGCTATGCAGGATTAATGACGACAGCAACTGCAGGAACCCCTGTAAATCCGCTTCATCCTAAATACAACTCCCTGCTCCTGCTCTATCCGCTGACACCAGAAACACTTAAAAACATCGATTGCGATTATCTCCCTGCGCAGCAGCATACACTCTATGGAGGAAGATAATATGAGAAATGCAAGAAAAGGAGAGGTGTCATGGAGGCTTGTTCTCCTGATACTTGTACTCATAGGAATACTCATAGGGGTGCTCATACTTGCAGGGGCAAAGGCAAGGATAATGGAGACCCTTGACACAATAGGAAGGATGATGTGATGGAAAGAATCAGATTAACCAGTGGAAGGGCTGCATCGTTGAGGATGACAATCATATCATTAATCATAGCCCTGGTCGCCCTGTTTTTAATATCAAGCGTTCTTTACAGTTATGCCCTTAAGCCCGCAAAGGAGTTTTTGGGTGATAAATACTGCTCCATATTCAGCACATTCGGGATTACCCCCTCGTCATGCAAGCGGGAGGTTTCCTACTCATTTGAGGAGATAGGCAATCAGATATATCTCCATATCAATTACGAGCTGTCATCCTCAGAGCCTGTCGGCGGGAGCTATGATGTTACGCTTAATGATGATAAGAATAACCAGCTACATAAAGACAAGGTAAAGGCGCTCTCAAGGAAGGGCTCCTTGGTGGACTGGAGGCTGGACAAGGGCCTTGACGGCAGGCAGCTTACACTCCTGCTTAAGTACTCAACCGGCAAAGAGAAGAGGGTAAACCTTGGCTTCTTCACAAAGCATTATCTAATTATAGAGGCGCCCCTCGTTGTGCAGATAAAGAAGAAGCTGATAAGGAACGCGCTCGGGAAAAGGACTTTATCATTTGGAGGGCGCACAATCAAGGATTACTACTTAGTTCATGGCCGTTCGAGCATATGCACACCGCAACTGCCGCTCTCCTCGCTCTCAAGCCAATGCGTGGAGGACACATTTGACAAGGAAACAATGAAAAGGTGCACTCCTGAAGAGATTGACATGCTCTTTAAGGAGCTTGTGGTATGCGCTGAGAAGGGTAAGCATAAAAACGAGGCAGAACTCAATGCAGAATATAACGCCCTCCTAAGCAATACCATGCGAAACTCAAAGGAGCAGCTTGACTCACTCGGATTTTTAATGGTAAAGGAGAAGAGCATAAGCCCCTAAAAGGTGAGAAAATGAGAAGGAAAAACAGGAAGTCTTCAATGTCAATAAACATGCTGGTAATAATGGCGCTTGCCCTCGCCGCCCTGATAATCGCAGTCGTCATAATGAACGGGAAGTCAAAGATATTCTCAAGGAGCCTGGCTGACTGCGTAGACAAGGGAGGGGAGTGCATAGCAAAGAATGCGGTCTGCGACGGCACAATATCAATGTTCTCCTGCAACAACGGGGAGAAATGCTGCATGAGCCAGCAGTGCAGCGGGGCAGGGCTGAGCTGCAGGGAGCCCTCATCGTGCAGTTTCACCAACCGCGTCTCCATGCTTAAATGCCCTGCAGGAGAGGTCTGCTGCAAGAGTTAAAGAGGTGATAAGAATGTTTTTCCAGCTATCAGAATGGATAAGAGGAAAGAAGGCTGACGGAATGCCCTGGTGGCTTGTAATGATGGCCGTCGCAATAGTCGCCATGATTCTTATACTTCTCATAATGGGCGGCTCGTTCAAGAAGTTCACGGCGAGTCTAAGCGGCTATCACAACCGCATCGACAGGGACAGCGCCTGCAGCACCCTCCTCCCAGGAATGGACTCCAACAACAACGGCTATCCTGACACAAAGGCATGGGACAGCGACGGGGACGGACAGCCTGATGAGTGCTGCGACCCTGAAGCCACAAAGACAACAACTGGCACAGGGGTGACATGCGCCCTTAAGTGACATGCACCCTTAATCCATAATAAAAAAGGTCAAAATGTTTAAGGGAAGGAAGGCATCGGAGAAAAGGGCGCTGCTCACCGTAGCCGAGCTGATAATGGTGGCTGTACTTATAGTTGTGGGCGCGACAATAACAACGAAGCTTCTTGGATCAATCCTGAAGTCACCAAACTATGACATCGAGAACGCAAAGAACACCGTGGAGAGGATGAAGAGCCTCGCGATATCGGCGGTGAACTCCGGTGAGGAGAAGGAGCTGAGATTCCAGATTTCCAAGGAGCTGTGGATTGTAAGCTTTGAGGAAGGCACTCCGTCAGTGAGCACGCCGAAAAAGACCATTCCAAAGCCGGTGGTTAAATGCTCAGATGCCGCATGCATCTGCCTCTACAAGAATGAGCCCCCCTCACTGAACGAGCCAAGCACGAAAAACCTAGTCGCCTGCTCCAGCGTGCCCGCTATTAAGAGGATGAAGTTCGCTGTTACGCCGAGGGGCAAGAACTTCATTGACAGCCCCCAGGGGATACTGATTAAGGGCTCGTCAAACGATAACTATACAAGGGCGTTCTTAATGAAGGATCCCTCTGCTGGCTCCGAGCTGCTCGTCTTCATTGATGAGCAGGGCTCGCTAGAGAAGCTCTATACATACAGGACAAAGAGGCTTATGAAAGGGGACCCGTCGAAGAAGTGCACCTCAGGGGCATTCTGCAAGGGGAAAAACGCCCATTCAATATCGATGAATTTTGCGAGGGGTGTTCCTGAAAAATGTGAGCCAACTACACAGTGTAATCCTGACTGTGAATGCACAGCCCAGCCAATTCCATTCTGCAGGAAGGGTGCCCTTATAGACCGCACATGCTTCTGCGACACCCTTCTTGTTGACGAGGGCTACTGCGACAGCAACGGCATGTGGTTCATGAGAAAGCCTTAAAGGCAGTTATAAGATGAGGGGAAGAAAAGCTCAGAGCGGAACAGTTCTTATGAACATAGGTGCACTGCTCATCTCAGCAGTCCTTATAATTGCAATGATGGGTGCGGCCCACAACATGATAACAGGCATGAAGATACTGAAGATATATGCAACAAGGGACATGGCCTTCACCCTAAGCACAATCTCTGCCTCGCCCTATGCCTCAGCATTCATATACTCCTCCCCTGTTAACCTTTCAGAGTCAGAGCTGGAGGTGGGCGACGGCCTGCTCACCCTAAAGTCCCCTGAGAGCATATTCATATTCCCGTTTTTTAAGGACAAAAAGATAAGGCAGGAGAGTGACAGCCCAATAGCAGACCCCTCTCTCTTTTATGTTGGGAGAAGCAGCACATTCGAGGTGAGAAACTCCTCTTCAGGAATGCCGAAACTGCTCACTCCGTGCAACCAGGAGATAATTAAACGGCCGTCTTCGCTGATACTCCTCCCTGATTCTGTTAGCAGGGATAAGCTAAAGAAAGGAAAGGAGTATGCACTGGCATTCAAGATAGCCAGCATCCTCTTAAGGGTAGGGCTGTCCTCAGGTAAGCCCGCCCTCCTTCTTGGAAGGGATGCATCAGGGAAGCCTACGCAGTCACTCATCCTTAACTCTCCGCTAATAGAGATAAACATAAGAATATGCGATAATTGTGAGAGGACAGCAGTTATGGTGGGGGACATGAAAAGGGACGAGACATGCTCGTTCACCCATCAATTCGAGGAGGCAGGGTTTAACACATTGTACGCCCCCCTGTTGAATCAGGGGACGGTCAACAGGCATGCCTCGATGTTAAACATAACCTTGACAATAAGGAATGACAACAGGGATGCCATGCTCGTTGTGGATGCGGTCAGGAGCGCATTAAAGGAGAGCTACGGAATCCATTAAGGATATTAATAATTATCAGTTAAAGCCAAAAGGAGCAAAAGAGGAAAAATGTTTTCGGTAATGTGGTGGATAAAAAGGATAATCCTGCTTATTATAATACTATTCTCGGTGCTATTCGACATAAGAGTCTTAGTGACCTCCCAGGTGGACACCTCCCAGGCAGAGATGTCAATATTAATGAACAGCATGCTCTTCTCCAGGAACGGCATAATGGAAACGGACATGAACACGCTGAGCCACAACTCCCTTGTATTCAACCTTGACTCCTTCTCAAAGCTGAATGCAGAGGAAAGGATAAACAGCTCACTCTTCACAGGCATGGATAAGAGGGCGTCTGCGAAGATAAGGGTATCCACGATAGCAGCCGACGGGGGGGAAAGCCTAGAGACAGAGTTTTACTACAACAGGGCATATTTCAACTACCTCCAGTCAATCGCCTCAATAGGCTCCTCGGCATCCAAGAATCCTGGAGGGGCAGGCGGGGTTGACTATCTCGAGGAGTCATTCTTCATACTCCTAAGAAAGAACGGAAGGCTCGTCCCGGGCGTCATGGATATTCAGCTCTACCTCTCAAGGAGTTAACTGGGAGTTAACCAATGCATACTGGTGATTGCATGAAGATGAAAGCAGGAAAGGAAGGGAAAAGAAGGGGGCAGGTGGAGGCCCTCTCTGATTTCATAGCCCTCTCCCTTACATTCCTCGTGATAGTCATATTCCTTGCAATATTCATATTCGTCAAGGCATCCTACAACCACAAGATAGAGGCGTCCTCCCAGAAGCTGAACTTCAGGATATCGCTCCTCTCATTCCTAAGCATGGACGCAGACGGAAAGAGCGTCGCAGAGAGGATAACAGATTGGGACGCAGGGATAAACAGGAAGGAGAACATGGAAGAGGTGATGAGGGCTTATAACTACCTCAACGCCTTCTTCTCAGGATATAAGAACTGCTTCTTCAAGTTTTCAATCACCCAGAACGGGGTCGATGTAAAGCACGAAACAACAATAAGGGGCAAATACCCATTAACACCCTACTATGAGGCAGAGATTCCTCTTCCGTCGCTCAACGGCAACAAGCTGGCCGCCACTCTTTTAGTCATAGGAATAAACGGCAAGACATCTGGCGGCAGGGGGTGTGTCAGGTGAGGGGCATAATCAGGATTAAGAGCAGAAAGGGAGATGTCTTCTTTATGTGGCTCCTCTTAATATTCACAGTGGCAACACTCACATACGCACTGGTAATGGTTGTTTCCTCATTCAGAAATGTGCATGAAGGAATAGGCGAGAAGCAGTTTGAACTCATGAACAAGTACATGGACGGCTCAAAGGCGATGCTCTTCCTTGGGGATTCTGCCTTCTACTCTGCCCAGAGCGCGGATTATGAGGAATTATCAAACGGAGGATTCTTCAACGGCTCGCCCTGTTCAAGGGTTGGGCTTACCTCTTCATGGGGGAACGAGACAGGCCAGTGCCTCCCTGACTTTGACCAGGGTTTCAGGGAATACTTGAACATGGAGATGAAGAGGCTCTCCTCATCCTACCCCCTTATTGACCTCTCAAACAATAGGTATGAGACCTTTATGAGGAATAAGAAACTCTTCCTATTCGCGCTTAAAAAAATAACACTCGCAAGCACATCCTTCGTAAAGCTGCCAACCATCAAGTACGCTGAGAAGGAGTACAAAAAAATCAGGAAGAGGCACCTTCAGGACATGAATTATATAGGGAGCCTCTCATCCTCACTAATCCCTGACAGGGACGCAAAGTATATCATTGCCGCCCAGATAAGCGCCGAGAGCAGCTGGAATCCCACAGCAATAAGATGCGAGGACAGCGTGGAGGACAAGTCTGCAGAACTAATAAGCAGGCTGGGATGCTCCCCCTACTGCGACAGCACCATCTCATACAAGGGCGGCAGGCACACAACTTTTCACAAGGTTTCGTGCAGCTATGGGGTTGCGCAGACGATGTTCAGCACCCTCTGGGACGAGGGATTCAGAGATGACCCGATGATTCTCCTTGGAAACAGCCATAAGAGCATAGAATATGGAGTCAGCTATCTTGCAGGCATATACAAAAAGATGGGCAGCTGGAAGGACTCTCTTGCAGCCTACAATGCAGGAGAGGGGAATGTTAACCGTGCAAAGAAGAAGTGCTCATCAACCACATTTGAGGGCTACGCCCCCTGCCTGCCGATGCCTGAAATAACGGTTCCCTATGTGTACAAAATACTCTTCATGGCGAAGGTGTTCAAAGACGAGGATAACGGGCAGGTGAGGAGCTACAGCGACTACCTTAAAGAGATAGGGTTCACGGGTTCATCAAACGCGTCAGTCATACATGAGATTAAGCCGAATATGAAGCTGGACTACCAAACATCAAAATCACTCTTCTCACGAGTCTCAAATGACCTGCCGGTTATCACAGCTAAATGCAGGGACGACGAGAAATGCTTCTCCTCAGAGTCAGAGAAGCACGAGACAAATGATTTGAACTGGATAGTCCTCTTCAACGACAGCGTCATCTCAAGCTCAAAAAACTTCAATGACAAGGAGGATGCGAAGAAGTGCTTCTCCCCTGAGGAGGAATTCATCAACTCATTCATGCTGGATGTTCAGGACTGCCTTGCAACAAGGGATGATGGGTGCATGTGCCCCTCAAGACTGGGA
>WALR01000149.1 GCA_015522765.1 Candidatus Woesearchaeota archaeon
GTTCTCATTCGAAGAGGAGGTGAAGGCATTCATCATATTTAACAGGAAGGATGATGACAACTACAACTACCTCATTATTGACACCGACCAAAAATTACCGCACCAGGTAAAGTTGGCTCTTGGCAATGTTACTAAGGGTGTTTCTCACGAAGAACCGGCCGACTCTGTTGATAATGCTAACCTTGAAGCAGGAAAAGAATACGACTTCAGGCTTTATGTGAACCACACAAACGGCGATGTTGTTAACTTCACGATTTACAATCCGTATATATCCATTCAAACAAGCAATCTTGGTGTTAAGGGCACGGGCATAAAGATTGAGACGGCTGACTTCTTAGGAGCAAGCGGGAAATTCACCCTTGCCAAAGACACCTCAATAGTTGACTTCCAGAGCCACACTGACGAGAATAATATACTCTTCATTAAGATTAACGACAAAGGATCATACAGCCGTGTTACTCCCCACCCCTCGCCTGGCTTCTCCTATAAGCTTAACAATCTTAATAAGGGGGATAACACCATTGTCCTTGACGCCTACGACAAGGCGTATAATGAGAATGAGGAGACGATAACGCTCTATGTTGATAAGGATCCGCCCTATATTGATGGTACTCCCTCTTTTACAGTAAACTTCGGCGATCCCCTTCACCTTGAGCTTAATGTCGTTGACGACGCCTCTGTGGTTAAAAGCGTTACTGCCGCGGCAGGCAGCTGCACAAACAGTCTGGAATATGATGAAGACAGCAAGAAATGGAATACAACATTGTCATCTGTATGCTTCAGCGATGTAAGGGATTACACCCTCAGTGTGCGTAAATGCGACAGGTTCGACAACTGCAATACAGAGACCCTGGATGGAGTAATAAAAATCCAGAACACCCCTCCCCAGGACGGCACCTCAATAACAATCAGCTATCCTGAGGACGGATTAATCACGGCTGCCCCTCTATTAACCGTGCAGGGCACATTTGTTAATAACAGGCTTGACTACATAACGATAAATGTTACTAACTCCTCTAATGAGGAGCACGGCTACAGGGCAGTAGTATCTGACCAAATTTTCTCAAAGGACGGTGTGAGGCTTGACTACGGGGAGAACAAAGTGAGGGCGATATTCCACCAGAAGCCTGTTAATGGCCAGGCGCCCGCGACAGCGTCCTCTTCTATAACCGTGATACTTGATGACAGGGCTCCTGAGGTGAAGGATTTCAGTGTTGAACCCTCATTCCCCAATCTCGGCGAGAGGTTTGTGGAGTACGGCGAGGACTTCAACATAAGCGTTGACGCAGTTGATGAATTCACCAATGTCACCTATGCAGAAATCACTGTTAAGAGTCCCTCCCGGCAGACTATTGTGAATAAGAAGTACTCCATAGACGAGCCCTACTCTGATGAGATTAACATAAACTACTCGTTCAAGCCGCATGATCATGGCCACGGAACCTTTGACATGGGAGTCGGGAATTACACTGTGAAGATAAAGCTGGGCGACTCGCTTGGGAATGTCCATAGCTGGCAGGAGTGGTTCTACATAAACGATACCAGGGCGCCCTCTGTGGAGATGAAGATAATGGACGACTCGGAAGAGGCAGAGAGCATCACAAGGAACAGGGAGTACACGGCTGTTCTCACCTCGACAGAGCCGCTGAGAAGGATAGAGAGCTTCAATATAAGCCTCACCGGCTGCCCCAATGATGTGATAGCCGACTTCGCGAACAGGGCGAGAGGCGGCGGGAATGAGTGGCGGATAAGCTTTTCCCTGCCCCAGAACACCTGCCTCGACGACAAGGACGATGACTTCAATGTAAACTTCCTCGCTTATGACCAGAACAATGTAAAGGTCACCTCCCACGAGCTTACACCTGCAAAGGTCCATGTTGATACCAAGGGCCCAGACGCTCCTGCTATTGACTCACCCTCCACGCAGGACTTCCCCCTGTTCACAAAGCAGGGCCAGCTAAAAATATACGGGCATATGAAGACTGATAAGGAGGCTGGCGACAGGGTTTACCTTATGCACTCAGCAAATAATGTAGACTGGCAGATGGATGAGACAGTGTCCGAGCCCGTGAATAAGTGCGGAATAGACACCCTGACGATGAAGGCTGATGCGGATAAGGGCGCAACCGATATCTATGTTTCAGGGAACAAGAAGTACATAGGAAAATACCTTGAGATTGATGGCCATGAGAGGGCTGACTTCACCTACTACAAGGTTACAGGGGCAAGCTATGACGCCACATTGGACAGGACAAAGATAACACTTGACGAGCCCCTTGAATGGCCCCTTGGTGAGGGGCAGAGCCTATCAGTCTGCGAGAGGGAGAAGCCCACGGGCTGGTTCAGCTTTACATATGCGCTTCCATACGGCATATCCTATCTCAAATTTGTTGCAAAGGACAACATGGGAAACATGGGAACCCCCAATCCCCCAAAAGAATCATACAGTGTCTTCTATGACAACAAGGCGCCCGCACCGGAGGATTCATCTGTTGCACCCCCTGACGGCTATAAGGGAGCTGGAGAGTTCGCCCAGCTCTACCTCAGGCTTACAGATGACGCCTCAGGGATAAAGTGCGACTCTCTAAGCATAAACCTCTCGAGGAAGGACCTTGAGACAGGAGAGGAAAAGGTTGTTGAGAAGAAGGGCGGGTTCACCTGCTCTGACGGCGCCACCTCTGCAGAGCTCAACTTCCTGCCCACTGATTCCTCATTTATCTCTGGCGCTTACCTTAGCGACGGCGAATATGACGCGACGCTTAACGCGACTGACCGCGCGGGCAACAACAGGCTCTTCAACTGGCACTTCCGGCTGGACAGCAAGATGCCGCATACACCTGAGGTAAGCGCTGAAAACAGCAGGAAGCTGGAGGGGGTTCTTTACATAAGGGAGAGGAAGCCAGTGATAGATGTGAATTACAACAGGGACCTCTACAGGATAGACCTCGTGTCTGTTGAGAAGTATCCCCTTGAGTCAGACCAGCATAAGCCGGTGATAACAAGGAAGGGCGACAGGGAGTTCACCCTTACATTCAGCAGGGAGCTAAAGGAGGACTTCAAAAGTTTAAGCACCCTGAATCCTTCAACAGAGCACAGGCTAACATTAAAGGCTAAGAAGCTTGTCAATGGGCAGTGGAGCGACACAGCAGAGGACAAGGAGTTCTTTGTAGTGGACGCCACCCCGCCTGTAATCGCAATAGATGATGTTTTTGCCACTAATAAGCCCCAGTTCACGGTTGAGGGCAACTACACGGACGCAAACATCTACTACATCTCGGTCGCCAGCCCAGATACTATAACAAAGGAGCTTAACGCAACAATTACGCCAGGGCAGGGCTACAACGGCACATTCTCCGCTGGCATGGAGTTTGAGTCGCAGGAGGAAGGGGAGAAACAGCTGACAATCACGGCAGAGGACAAGGCGGGAAACAGGGTTGTAATCCAGAGGCCAATCTACTATGATACTACAAAGCCTACGGCGAGCTGCACTGTCACAGGGGAGGGTAGTAACGGCTGGTCAGCAGGGGATGTTGA
>WALR01000150.1 GCA_015522765.1 Candidatus Woesearchaeota archaeon
GACGCTTGAAGATGTCGTATCAGGAAAAAATACAGCTAAGAAGCACAAAAGAACATCCGAGCTGGAAGCACTTATAGAGAACAGGCTGAGCCTCCCAAGAAAAATATATCACGCAATAACCGCACCCGCAACACTCGCACTCAGCTACCTGACAACAGGGATATCCGGCCTGTTCTTCTCAGCCTGCATTACCCTGGGAGGGATAGTGAAGAGGAAGAAACTGGGAAAAAGATTCTCAGGTGAGAAGGCGTTCAGAGACCTTAAAGCAGGGGGGCTGCTAAGCCCGCTTGTGTATATCCTGTATAAAGGGGTTAACATGGTAAACGAACCCCTCCTTAAAACCCTCGCGTTAAACCCTGTCGCCTACCACATCTTCAACGGAGCCTACCTCAGCTACACCTACATAAGGGACAACTACGGCCTAAAAAAGATTATCAGCGGAGCAGGGGAATACATAAGGGACAGCAGGGAATACCTGAAGAAGGAGTGGGTAAAACTGACAAGGAACACCCTTATATTCCTGCCAGTGAACTATCTCAATGTGAATAAGGTGCCCACAATGGCGGGGCAGATAGCAGTAGGCTCAACAATAGACTTCGCTTACGGGGTTATTACAACAAAGAAGAGGCAGGGAAGTGCCTCATATCAGGAAAAGACATCTGCATGATAAACATAGATGGAGGGGTGCCTCGTCCAGCAGTCCCTGTCAAGCCCCGCCTTTAAGCACAGAGAACTCAGGAAGGACTCCTTTGTGGGGAGCTGCTCCCATACCTGCGGCAGATAGGTGGCTTCCCTGTTGCCCATCGCAAGGACCACGCCGTCCCTCATAGGAACAAGCTTCTCTTTGAGGTCATCAGTGGTTGTATAGTTGAGCAGTTCAGGGACCGAGAGGACAGAAACCTCAAGGGATATTCTGCTGAGTTCATCAGCGCTCACAGGCCTGAATCGCACATCCCTTGACGCCGCATTGATTGCATTATCAATGACGCACTTGTAAAGAGGCTCCCTCGGAATAATATGACCGATACACCCCCTCAGCCTGCCCTCCTCCTTCAGGGTTACGAAGCAACCCCTCTTCTCCCTTAAGTCAGGGTCAAGCCCCTCAACAACAGACGGGTCAAGGGAATAACTCTCATGATTACGAACATAATCGTATAGGGTTTTGTTTGCAAGCTCAAGAAGGAAGGAGCCCTCCCCCCCTGAATTACGGCTATTGCTGACAAGGGCAATCGCGAAGTAGCTGACAGAGTTTGTGTAGTCCCCTGTGAGCCCGCCCGAGGTTGAATAGTTAAGGAGCCTTACACTGACATTGTAGTAGTTCTTAAGAAGGAAGAGAAGGGTGAGTATAGGTATCCTCCCGCAGACAGTGTCGTGCGTGGTTATTATAAAATTAAAGAAATCAGCAGGAGACACAGCCTTTATCCCCTTAAATGCCCAGAAGTCAAACTTCCTTATGTTAGCAGAGACATTTGTCCTGAAGGGGATGTAGTTGTAGTTTGGGCCGTAATGGGTGAAGTCGCTTGAGACAAGGAAGAGCACATCCTTGCCGTTGTAAAGCCTGTGGAGGATGTCGGCTATTTCCTTCGTATCCGCAAGTGTCGTCGAGGGGCCGAATAAGAGGGGAACGATGGAGAAGTTCTCCAGTCTCGACTGGAGGAAGGGAAGCTCGACCTCTATTGAATGCTCGTGCTGGTGCGCCTCTGGAATGTCAATGAAGAGACCCCTGCTCTCAAGCTCTGCTTTCAGCCTGGTAAGTGAAGAATCCAGTGGTATGTCCCCCAGGGCAGTCCTGTAATAGTCAACATAAGGCCAGGAGACCCCCCTGAAGTTTGCATAGTGGCTCGGGGCGAGTATGACAATCCTCTTCTTGTATCTCGGAATAGCCTTAAAGCCGTATGAAGCTGTGACGCCTGAATAACGGTAGCCTGCATGGGGGACAATTAATGCTGTTAATCCATTAATCTCTGATGAGGGGGCATGAGCCATCATAATTGATATCATGCTCTCAATGTTCTCCCTGCCCGACGGATAGAACATTCCCTCAACAGCGGGCATCCTCACCCTTGGCTTGGGGGGAGCCGCTGCCTGCTTTTTCCCAGGGCTCTGAGCAAATACTTTGTGATACACTAAGGAAGACTCTTTTACAATAAAGGGCGACGCCCCCCATAAAAGGACTGCCGCAACAAGGAAGACAGAGAATAGAAAGAGGAGCCTGTTAAAACGCTCAGGCTTCAGCCAGGAGGGCAGTTTCCTCCTCCTGCGGTTTTTACGGCCAGGATTTTTATCTGCCTTACCTGCCGGCTTGGGCGGGGGCATGGCTTTCTCTTTTGCAGTATGCCTCCTCTTCCTAACCTTTCTTTCCTTATCCGCCTTAACCGACTTTGACATTTCAGCCTCCAATGAAGTAGGCGGCGTCAACCACTATGTTCGAGCCGCTTATAGCCTTAGCATTATCAGAGAGAAGAAACATGACAGCATCCACGACATCTTTAACCCCCACAATTCTTCTCTTATTCATCTCGGGAATGGCAACAGAGTTCTCAACAATCCCGGGGCTTACGCTGTTAACGAGTATGCCCTTATCAAAGTATCTCTTCGCAAGGCTCCTTGTTATCAGGATGACCCCTGCTTTTGATATTGAGTAGGGGAGAGTCTTTGAGACAGGCATCAGTTTCTCGGCGCTTGCCGTCCCTATATTGACAATCCTGCCCGCCCCCTGTTCCTCCATGATTTTTATCGCGCTCATTGAGCACATGAATGTGCCGTTAACATTTGTTTTTATCACGCCGTCAAAGTCCTCTGGTGAGAGCTCTTCAATATCCTTTGAAATGAACCTTCCTGCGTTGTTAACTAGGAAGTCGAGATGCCCGAATTTATCCATTAACAGCCTGAACATTTCAAGCACATCCTCCTCCCTTGAGATATCCCCTTTAAGGAGGATGCTTCTGACCCCCTTCTCCTCGACTGTACGAGCAACATCCTCTGCATAAGAGGCGTTTTTGTTATAGTGAACAGCAACATTGCAGCCCTCATCTGCGAGGCGCAGGGCAATCGCCCGTCCAATCCCCCTTGAACTCCCTGTTACAAGAGCGTACCTTCCACTAAAACCCTTCATTTTCCCCTCTTAGAGCAAAGCAGGCCTTATGCTGACCCTGTTAATAGTCACCCTCTCAGGAAGACTCATAAGATAAACAACGAGGTCTGCGATATCCTCTGGCTGGAGCATAATCTTCCTGGCAGGATCATCAGGAGGGAGGCTCTGCATAGAGGTATTCACCTTCCCCGGAAGGATGCACATCACCCTTATGCCCTTTTCCCTGAACTCCATGTCAAGACTCTCGCTTAATCCTATAACAGCAAATTTTGAGGAAGAGTAGGCGGCGCCCCCTGCAAGGCCGTGGGTTCCTGCACCTGAGGAGATGTTTATTATTATCCCTTGCCTGCCCTCATCAATCATCTCCTTTATGGCATGCTTTGAGAAGAGCCATGTTCCCCTGACATTCACATCAAGGGTCTTATTAAAGTCGGCGGTTGAGAAGTTCAGGCTGTCCCCTGTTATGAAGACCCCCGCAGAGTTAACAACTGCATCAAGAGAGTTAAACTCTCTGACAGCACTTTTTATTACGGCGATTACCTCTTCCTCGTTCCTTACATCTGCCTGCGCTGTTATGAATCCTGCCCTCTTAACAGTCTTCGCGAGTTTCCTCAGCCTGTCCTTATTCCTGCCGACCGCCACTATGTTAAATGACTCATTGTCAAGGGCTTTTATGACTGCGCCCCCGATTCCTCCTGTTGCCCCTGTAACTATTACAGTTCTCCTTTTCTTGTTGTTTCCTTCCATGCCTAGCCCCTGAGATGTTAAGCGTCCTAACTTTAAAAGTTTTTCTTAATAGGAAGAAGACCAGACTAGGAGGAACTTATCCGGTTCTTTATGCTCGGCTCAATCATCTTAGTGTAGGCAGGCATCCATGTCTCGTAAATCATTATGAGATGCTCGTAATTCCTTATGACATTGGGGAAGCTTCCCCTTAAGTCATTGATTATCCTGTTGAAGTGCTGGTAGCTCTCAACTGCGAACTCGAACTCGACCTCCCAGGGGGCGAGGCTTCTTATATAGTAAAGCGAGTAGGGGTTGGTCCTCATCCACTCGAAGAGAGCTTTCTCATCTCCAGGCGATAGAGTCCTGAAATAGATGATTGCCTTGAAGAACTCGAGGCCCAGCCTGTTAAAATCAACGGCTATCCTGTAGTTGAGGATTATCCCTTTTTTCTCAAGCTTTTTTATCCTTCCCCTTACAATCTCAATTGTAGAGTGCACTTGCCTTGCAAGCTGGGTAAGAGGAATTCTTGCATTATTTGCTAGGATGTTCATAATTTTGGAATCCAGCTCGTCAATCTCATTCCTGACTACCTCCCCCCCAAATATGACATAGCTCCCGTCTTTATCGTTTGTGAAGAATTTCTTGTTGTACTGGCGCGTATCCACCATTGTGCCAAGGACCTTGCTTATGATGAGGTGCTCCCATTTGGACAACAACAGGTTAATCCGCTCATAATACCCTGTTATCTCCTTAGAGAGGATTGCAAAGACGCAGTCAAACGCCCCGTCAGAGATGCCCATCCAGTAGATGTCCTTGTTTGCCCTTAGTTCGTCAAAGAACTTTTCTCTCTCTTTAGGTATGTTCTCGAGCTTGAGGTAGACCTTAAACATGTAATAGCCCAGCTTGTTGGGGTTGATGGAGGTAATAAACTTCTGGATTACGCCCTTATTCTGGAGCTGCTGGATTCTGTACTTGACAGCTTCCCTTGACTTGTTGACCTTCTTTGCAAGCACAGAGTTTGGTATCCTGCAGTTCTTGTCGAGTTCTGCGAGAATCTTATTGTCAGTTGTGTCCAGCTTTAGTACTTCCATATTTTATGCATATATTGCCTTTATA
>WALR01000151.1 GCA_015522765.1 Candidatus Woesearchaeota archaeon
CTTGTATATATCTGCGAAATTCTTTGGAGATAACACATTTTAAAAAGAAAAAACGAAATATTTAAATAGTAGTTGATGTATTATACCCTTTAGTTGATTTAAAATGAACTAAGGAGGTGATAAAAATGAATTCGGGATGGGACATATGGAGTGAGATAGAAAATATGCAGCAGGAGTTTAACACCCTGTTCGAGAGGTTCTTCGGAAGCGAGACCAACACTCAGAAATCCAGGAGACTGCTGCCGGGTAAGACAGCAGAGACAGCACTGTCAGAGTACAGGGAGCCGCTTACAGATGTATGGGAGACAGACAATGATGTGGTGGCGACGATAGAACTCCCAGGTGTTTCCAAAGAGGACATAAACCTTAATGTGACCGACAACAGGGTCGAGGTAAAGGTAGAGAAGAAAGAGGAGAAAAAGGAGAAGAAGAAGGGGCTTTACAGGCTGGAGAGGTCATACAGGGGCTTCTACAGGGCGTTCCCCCTTCCGTCAGAGGTAAAGGCGGATGAGGCAAAGGCAACATACAAGAACGGCGTCCTGGAGATAACAATTCCCAAAAAGCAGCCGAGCCAGGGAAAACAAAAGAGGGTGCCGATTGAGTAATGGCATCCTTCTTTTTAATTTTTTATAGGAGGTGGATTTAAATGACTGATAAAAATAAGAATCAAACTGAAAGGAACAGCGGAGAAACGCTCACTGTCGCAGAAGCCATTCAGATGGATGTCGGCAGGGGTGTTGTCAGAATGAGCTCTGAGTATCTCTCAAGGCTCGGAATCAGTTCAGGCGACATAGTTGTTATAAAAGGCGTATCAGAGTGCCCGGCAATCGTCTGGAGGGCGAGAGCTGAAGACGAGGGCTTAGACATAATCCGAATGGACGGTCTTGTAAGATACAACGCCGGGGTTTCTCTCGGCGATAAAGTAGTTGTGCGAAAGGCAGAGGTAAAGGAGGCAAAGAAGATAATCCTCTCACCATTAGAAGAGGTTTCATTCACCTCTGATCCCACTCATTTCTTTCACGAGAAGCTGTTGTCGAGGGCTTTGAAGAAGGATATGAAGATAGCCATTGATGTTCTCGGCACAACCCTCTACTATCTCGTTACTCTGAGCTCTCCAAAGGGCATTGTAAAGGTCACTCCTGAAACCGAGCTTGTAATCTCGGAGAATGTCGTTAAGGAGGAGCAGCTCAAGGGTCCCAATGTTAACTATGAGGACATAGGCGGGCTGAAGCAGGAGATTGAGCAGATAAGAGAGATGATAGAGCTTCCCATGAAGCACCCGGAGGTCTTCGAGCGCCTCGGCGTAGGCGTGCCTAAGGGGCTCTTGCTGACGGGTCCTCCTGGTACAGGGAAAACCCTGCTTGCAAAGGCGGTTGCCTCAGAGACAGAATCGGCATTTTACTCCATTGCAGGTCCTGAGATTATGAGCAAGTTCTACGGCGAGTCTGAAAAGCAGCTCAGGGACATATTTGAGGAGGCGGAAAAAAACGCTCCAAGCATAATATTCATAGACGAGATAGACGCAATCTCTCCCAAAAGAGAGGAAACACATGGAGAGGTCGAGAAGAGGGTTGTAGCCCAGCTGCTCACCCTAATGGACGGGCTTAAATCAAGGGGGAATGTCGTGGTTATAGGCGCGACAAATATCCCTGACTCGATAGACCCGGCCTTAAGGCGGCCGGGCAGGTTTGACAGGGAGATAAGGATAGGCACCCCCACAAGAGAGGCGCGTAAAGAGATACTTCAGATTCACACGAGGGGAATGCCTCTTGGTGAGGATGTTGACCTTGACAGGCTTGCCGAGCTTACAGTTGGCTACACAGGCGCAGACCTGAATATTCTCTGCAAGGAGGCAGCCCTGAAGTCCCTTAAGACCTTCATCCCGAGTCTGAGCAAGTACGATGAGAGGGTTCCCACAAATGTGCTCGAGAAGATTGTTGTCAGGATGGAGCATTTTCTTGAGGCACTGAGAAAAATCGAGCCCAGCGCTATGCGTGAGATTATGATAACAAAGCCGAATGTAAAATGGGATGACATAGGGGGGCTTAAGGGCGTTAAGGAGCAGCTCAAGGAGGCGATAATCTGGCCCCTCACCGATCCTAAGCTCTTTAAAGAGGCGGGCATAAAGCCGCCAAAGGGAATTCTTCTCTACGGGCCTCCGGGCTGTGGAAAGACCCTGATTGCAAAGGCAATAGCAAACGAGGCAAATGCCAACTTCATCTCTGTGAAGGGCCCTGAGCTCATAAGCAAATGGGTCGGCGAGTCAGAGAAGCACATAAGGGATGTGTTTAAGCGGGCAAGACAGCTGGCGCCAAGCGTGATATTCTTTGACGAGTTTGACAGTATAAGCAAGGTGAGGGGGATGAGCCTGACAGACTCTACAGAGAGAGTGGTTAACCAGCTTCTCACAGAGCTTGACGGGATAGAGTCCCTTGATAATGTGATGGTTATTGCGGCGACAAACAGGCCCGAGCTTATCGATTCAGGCCTTCTCAGGGCAGGCAGGATTGACACAAAGGTGGAGATTCCCCTTCCCGACGCAGAATCCAGGAAGGAGATATTCACTATTCATACAAGAAAGATGCCACTCTCAAGGGATTTCGACCTTGAGAAACTCACAGCATTAACAGAGAATATGAGCGGTGCAGATATAGCCGCGATATGCAGGGAGGCAGGCATGTCTGCAGTCAGGGATGTTAAAGAGGGAAGGATGAAGAAACCGCAGGTTTCAATGGGGCACTTTGAGAGGGCTGTTGAGAAGGTAAAGGATATGAGTGAGATAAAGAAAGATAGCAGCCATTAATCAGCCCGCATGCGTCATCTCGTACTTGCATTTAGGGCACACCATAACCCCATCGACCTCGCTTAGCATTCTAGAGTATTCCCCGCATAGCTGGCATATCCCCTCTGAGGGTGATGCAAGTGGCTTCTGCTCCTCTTCTCTCAGCTCGAACTTTTCAACCAATAGGCTGAACAGCTCAGGCTCTATCTTTAGGACATCCTTCAGTGTGAGTAGCCCTACCATCCCCCCCTTATCGTCGACTACAGGGAGGTGCCTTATGTTGTTGTCCCTCATTGTGAGAAGCGCCTCAAATACATCCTTATCCGGGCTGACGGTTATTATGTTCTTCTCCATGACATCATCCATTCTCGTCTTCTTTGGGTTCAGCCCCTTGGCAACCACCTCCCTGACGATGTCCTGCTCTGTTATTATCCCCTCTGCTATGCCCCTCTCTGAGGCGATGAGACTGCCGACATGGTTCTCCTTCATAATCTCTGCGCATTTCTCTATTGTAGTGGACGGGGAAACAACCACAGGCTTCCTCGTCATCGCGTCCGCGACCTTATATCCGCTTTTCACAGCCCTCACCCCTCATTGACTTTATCTCATAATCATACTATCCAATCATACTATTATTTCTATCTCGCCGCCTAAAATTTCCTTAAGGCTCTTCATGAGTTCTTCTGTTATTGAAACAGGTTTCTTCGCCCTCTCAAAAGAGTCTACTGCCTTATCCATCTCTGCTACGCTCGACTTGGAAACACCCTCAAGCCTGTTTTTTTCCGAGAGTCTTGCCTTCTGAACGAGGACTATCTTCCCCTCCTTGTAATGCACGATATAAACATCCTTCTCCATGAATAAAATTTCATAATAGCCCTCTTCCCTTTTTATCCTTATCTTGACTTTCTCCAGCTCCTGCCCCTTTCTTCTCTGAAGGTATTCCACAAGAAATCTTATAAGCTCCTTTGAGCTTTTTTTGACGCTCTCTATCTCCTGCTTTGTGAGCTTCTTGTTGTTGTAATCAAGCTTTCCCTTCTCCACCTTTTTTAGCAGTCTGAGATACTTCTCGCCCACTTTGCCCTTTGTAACAAGCTCCTTCTCGAAGAGGGACACCATCTCCTTATCGCTCACCTTCTTTATTCCCTCAAGCTTCATGACATCCCTTATGATTGTCACAACGGACTCATACAATGAATTCACATCCTCCTCCTCTTTTATCCTCTCTATCTGGGTGAACAGTCTCTTTATCCTCTTCAGGAATTTCTCCCCGTTCTTAAGGAGTACATCTATGTCTTTTCCGGACACCTCTTTTATATCCCCGTGCTCTATCGCCTTCCTCAGTTCTATGTTCTTTCTGAGGATGTCTATATACTCCTTCTCCAGGAGCTTCTCCTTTCTGACAAAGATGTCGTTCATCATCTCGGGTGTCTCCCTGGGCGTTGGCGGTGATACTCCGTAGAGCATGAGTGCCGCCTGACTCGGCGTCAGTATGGCATAATAAATATCCTCCATCCCCATCTCCTTAAGCTTCGCCTTAACCCTTTCTATCATCTGATCTCCAGAGGCCATGAACATATCAATTGCCTCCTGGCTTGGCTTTATCCTGCCCATCTTGAGCAGCTGCTTCCAGGGCATGAACATCCCCCTGTCATAGAAGGGCACGCCATCCCTGAGAAGGGTGAATATTACTGGGTTTGCCTCCTTCAGGCTGTCCCAGAATTCAGTAAGGATGTACACCTGTATGTTGAGCTTGTTCCTTATCCCTGTTACCTCTCCTGCTTCAATCCCCATTCCTATTATTATTGCTCTCAGCTTGTCCTTGAGCTCAGCCCTCGTCATCTTCTTGACATCGGTGTCATCTATTACTACCCACACATCTATGTCGCTGCTCTTAGTCGCCCTTCCCTGGACAAGACTTCCGGCGAGAACATAACTCACTATGTACTTCTCGAACTTCTTCAGAATCATGCTTTTATGGATTTCAGCTATCTTGATTGCAGAGAGCATGCCCTTCTCATAAATAGGCGCGCTCATCGCTATGAGCTGCAGTATATCGTACTTGCTGTCATAGCAGTCCTGCCATAGCTCTGAGAGTATGACATCCCTCACAACTATGTTCTCGTCAATCTCCTTAGCGAAGTTTGAGAGTATAAGGCTGAGTTTCTCCTTTAATTCCTGTTTATTCATCTTCTTGCTGTCTGAGTCGTCAACCAGAACGAGAACATTTATTTTCTCCTTGTCAACACTTCCATCCTCTTTCTTTGTGGGCGGCAGAAGCGCTACCCCGATGATGTAATCACCAAATTTCTCGACTATCTTCTTCTGGAACTTCTCCAGCTTTTCCTTTATCTCCTTGAGCTTGTTCTGCGCCTCCTTGGGCAGCTTATTAAATGCCTTCTCGCCCTCAGAGACCGCCTTTTTCTCTTTGGGAACTGCTGCCTTTGAATTTGACTTTTTTTCTTTCTTCATTATTAGTACCCCCTTGTAATCTTAATTAATTCCAGTAAGCTGATACTGAATTAGATTTGAATGATATTTATAAATGTTTCTTATTGCATTTAGTGCATTTGTCCTGAAGAACAACAAAATTTATATACCGATAAGAGAATAATTATTCATGGGCTTTTATTC
>WALR01000152.1 GCA_015522765.1 Candidatus Woesearchaeota archaeon
CTATTTAATAATCCTTCCATAACAACATAATATGGCATATGCAGACAGGGGAAAGGAGGTGGTAAAAATGAATATGAGAAAGATAAGCTATTTGGGAATACTCGAGAGGGAAAACAGCTACCCATTCATAAGAGGAGAATATGAACAGGAGGAGCAGGAATCCTATTATTTAGGCAAGGCATTCGGTTATTAATTGTTACAGGAGTAGATGGAACAAACAAAAAAACAAAGAGAATATGAGAGGTGAAAAAGATGGTGAGCAAAGCCGTGTTTAAGAGTTCAGGGAGTAAGGGCTGGTACGAGATAGACTTGGGTAATATCGGCGGAGGCACGAACGGGTTGGCTGATGCTGACACCGATGATTATGCAGGACTTGGAGAGCTAACAGACGACGAGAAGAACTATCTGAGGATAGTGAGGAGGGCTAAGCAGAGGAGAAGACATCGTTAAACACTAAAAAGTGTTTGCGTAGAGAGACAACCCCTTTCATTAGAGTCCCCCGGGGGAGTCATTCTTCCGGGGGGCGCACCCCCACCTTACCCAAACGAAACTAATTTATATATTCTGCAACTAACACCATGTATGAAAAGCGATAAGGAGGTTAAGAGGGAGTTCAAGATTAAAGCAGGGAAGAGCCCTGACGACTATTATGCCACCTCAGTTCTCAGAGAGAAGGGTTATATAAGGAAGAAGTGCAGGGTGTGCGGGACATTCTTCTGGACTGTTAATCCCGGGCAGGAGGTGTGCGGGGATCCTGCCTGTTCAGGCGGGTTCAGGTTCATAGGGGACAGCCCTGCAAAGAAAAAGCTCTCTTATATCGAGGTGTGGAAGGAGTTCTCTGCCATGTTCAAGAAGCTTGGCTACACACCCATAAAGCGCTACCCTGTTGTGGCCAGATGGAGGGCTGACACTGATTTTGTGCAGGCAAGCATATACGACTTCCAGCCATATGTGGTTAAGGGCGAGATTGACCCGCCGGCAAACCCCCTTGTGGTGCCGCAGTTCTCCCTGCGCTTCAACGATATTGATAATGTCGGGATAACAGGCGCCCATTATACAGGATTTGTGATGATTGGCCAGCACGCGTTCATGAAGCCCGAGGAATGGGACCAGGAGAAGTATTTTAGCGACATATACACCTGGCTCAGCAGGGGGCTTGGACTTCCGGACAGCGAGATAATCTTCCACGAGGACGCATGGGCAGGCGGCGGCAACTTCGGCCCCTGCATGGAGTACTTCAGCAGGGGGCTTGAGCTAGGGAACCAGGTGTACATGCTCTATGAAAGAACAGCGAACTCCTACAAAAACCTCAATCTCAGGGTTCTTGATATGGGGATGGGGCATGAGAGAAATGCGTGGTTCACAAATGCGACAAGCACGAGTTACGAGACGACATTTCCCACAGTAGTAAAGCACCTCATGAAGGCGACAGGGATAAAAAGCAATCCCTCATTGATAAAGAGGTTTCTCCCATACGCTTCTTATCTCAACATGGACGAGGTGGACAACATTGATAAGGCATGGGCAAGGGTAGCCTCATCTGTCGGCATAGGTGTGGACGAGCTGAGGAGAGAGGTCATTCCATTATCAGCCCTGTTCAGTATCGCCGAGCATTCAAGATCCCTGCTTGTCGCTCTTTCTGACGGCGCCCTTCCGAGTAATGTGGGGGGCGGCTACAACCTCAGGGTTATATTCAGGAGGGCTCTCTCCTTCATTGACAAGTACAATTGGGATGTTGACTTCATGAAGCTAATGGAGCTCCACGCGGCTTATCTTAAGCCTTTGTTCCCGGAACTCAGCGAGCATCTTGATGATGTCAATGAGATAATTGAGCATGAAAAGCTGAAATACCGCAACACAAAGGAGAAGACAGCGAAGATACTCTCAAAGATTTCTTCAGGGGTTATAGAAGAGAAGGAACTGCTGAGGCTTTATGACAGCCAGGGCATAGCGCCTGAACTTGTGAAGCAGGAGGCGGAGAAGAAGGGCAAAACAGTGAGGATACCCGAGAATTTTTATTCGATGGTGACTGAACTGCACGAGAAGAAGGAAGAGGCACATGCTACGAGGGTTGGCGAGGTCGTTGAGTTGGACAGTGTTCCTGCTACAGAGGCCCTTTACTTTGATGATTACAAACTTGGGGAGTTTAAGGCGGGGGTGATAAGGGTTGAGGGACCGTTTGTTGTGCTTGACAGGACTGCCTTTTACCCGACATCAGGGGGCCAGCTCCATGACACCGGAGCAATAAACGGGATTAAGGTGTTGAAGGTTTTCAAGCAGGGAGGCGTCATAGTGCACAAGGTTGACAAGGAGAATGCGTTCAGGGAGGGGGAGCATGTGGTGGGTGTTGTTGATATCGAGAGGAGAATTCAACTTGCTCAGCACCATACTGCAACCCATATCGTTAATGCCGCGGCAAGAATAGTTCTCGGCGACCATGTAAACCAGGCAGGAGCAAAGAAGGATGTTGATAAGGCGCACCTGGATATAACGCATTACAGGAGTCTCTCAAACGAGGAGATAAAGCGTATCGAGGAGGAGGCCAACAAGATAGTAAGAAAGGCAATTCCTGTTGAGAAGTCATTCTACTCAAGAGACGAGGCGGAGAGGCTTTTCGGGATGAGGATTTATCAGGGCGGGGCCGTTCCCGGAAAAAGACTGAGGATAGTTAAGATTGACGACCTGGATGTTGAGGCGTGCGGCGGTACGCATGTTGATAATACCTCAGAGGTGGGCAAGATAAGGATAATCAGGTCGACTAAGATTCAGGACGGGATTGTGAGGCTGTTCTTTACCGCTGGAAAGGCTACTGAGAGATTTGAGAGCAGTAAGAGCCGCTCCATCAGTGAGCTTGCAGGCTTTCTGGGTGTTCCTGACGACCGGTTGTTTAACGCTGTTAAGGAGCTGTTCTCAAGGTGGAAGCGTGTAAGAAAGGCGCTGAGGAAGGGGCAGGGTGTTCCTGCGTCCTGCTTTGAAGCTAAAGAGGTTGGGCCCGATAACCTCGGCAGTGAGGAGGCGATTGAACACATATCAGAGTTTTTAAGGACGCCTAAGGGTGATATTATAAAATCAGTGAGAAAATTCCACTCCGAGCTTGGGCGTATGAAGGCGCAGCTTGAGGAGAAGGGGCTTATTAAAGACGACGGTCAATGCTAAGATTCTTTCTTTTTATATGCATGGGATAAACCTGTTTTGTGTTATTTTTTAATTATTTTATTTAAGTATTTAATTAATTAATGAAGATATTAACTAAAGAAGTTTCTATCTAACCTAAACAATACACTGAGAAGATGAATTTAAGCTATTGCAGACTCACTTTATTATGGATAACCGCTTAGGAGGGGCGAGA
This sequence comes from Candidatus Woesearchaeota archaeon, assembly GCA_015522765.1. Classification (GTDB taxonomy): domain Archaea; phylum Nanobdellota; class Nanobdellia; order Woesearchaeales; family WALR01; genus WALR01. Next base: position 3,350 of record WALR01000152.1, read on the forward strand.
GGAAGAATACGGCCAGTGGCTTCTCTGGACCTTTGCTTATTTAGAATATCTCCAAATATCATTTGATTATAGGGGTAGTCCCTTCTTTTTATAATGTAGAATTCTCCCCCAAGCCCGTAGGGTTTTCCATATTTGCTTGTGTACCATCTGTTTAAGGCATTAACCATGCCGGCAGGAAGAGAAATTGCTGAATCGCTGGCACCCTTATCTAGCGATAATTTATACTCAACAAGAGGCATTGCAAAGGGGAAGCCTACAGAAGGATGGTGTTCACCATCATCACCTACAACATAGTTCGTTATTCTTGTCAGCTCATTATCCTTATAGGGGGGAAAATAATAAGCCACCCTAAGGAAAAGGGAATCTCCCTCTTTCCCTGTCTTTTGTTTGATTGCCTCGAGCTTATTTAGGGATGACCTTAACATGTTTTCCCCGAGCCTGATGCCCTCAATAGCCAGAAGTGTATTAAAGTCAACAGATTCGTCTTCTTGATAATCTAATCTTCTTAAAAGGTTATCCAGTCCGCTTACAGTGAACCTCCCGGCAGGAATTAAGTCAGCGGGAAGTTTGTTTATTCCCAAGCTCAGGACATAACCGGTATCCCCTCTTACAAGACTCTGCTCATAAAGGAACTCATATATGGGAGGCGTCTTAATCTTTTTATGAACTGGGAAGTTCTTGTTATAAAAATTTACTGCGGCAGATATTTCAGCAGGAGAGAGGGCGGCCCCATCAAGGTCTAACCCCTCAAGTATCCCCTCTACCGCCTCATTCATCTTTTTAACAAATTCTTTTGTGGATAGAGATATTGGGGGGGCATATCTTCCTGTTTGTGCCTTATTCAGAAGCGTTTCTACATGTTTTAATGAGGATGATGTCATGAAAAGAGAGAAATGTAACTACTATTTAAGAGTTACGATTGAAACTGTTTATTAACCCCCTGACAAGCCTAAGCTTTTCCTCTCTCAGCCCAGGCGTATCCGCCTCAAGATTAAGCCTCAGCAAATCCTCGGTGTTGCTGGGCCTCAGGTTAAACCACCACCCCTTAAACTCCATGCTCAGCCCATCAAGGTGCAGCACTCTCACCGGCTTATCTCCCTTAAGCTCCTTTTCTATCAGGCTGATCGCACCCTCCTTATCCTTCACATTAAAGTTTATTTCGCCTGTGCTGAAGTATCTCTTAAGCGGCGCAACCAGCTCTGAAAGTGCAGATGAGGACTCAGCCATAAGGTTCATTATGTAGAGGAGGATGACAAGCGGAGACTCAATGTAGTGGTTATTGGCAAGGTAGTAATGGCCTGAGAGCTCTCCCGCAAAGACGCCGTTGTCGCGCCTCATCTGCTCCTTGATAAGGCTGTGGCCAACCCTGCACATAACCGCCTTCCCGCCGGACTTCTCAATCTCTTCACGCACAACCTTGCTTGACCTTAAATCATAGAGGATTGTTGCGTGCGGATGCTTCCTCAAGATGATTCTTGAGACAAGGGCTGTTACTAAATCAGGGCTCACCCTCTTTCCTTTCTCATCAATGAGTACGATGCGGTCGCAGTCGCCGTCAAACGCCACCCCGAAGTCAGCACCTTCTGCTACGACCCTCTCCTGCAATGCTTTAGTGTTCTCAGGCTTAAGCGGATTCGCCTCGTGGTTCGGGAATGAGCCGTCAATCTCGAAGAAGAGCGGAACAATGGATACTCCTGCTTTACTGAAGAAATCCGGACTTATCATCGCTCCAAGTGAATTCGCTGCGTCAACAACTACGCGGAGTTTAGCATTAGGCGCAGAGGCAAAGTTGAATGCATTAGCGATATACTCGCTGAGAATGTTCTTTTTCTGTGAATGAATGTCTTCATTTGTCCTCTCAGCCCCCAGCTCACTGAGAGCCAGTTCCTTAATCTCATTTAGCCCTGTGGCGCTGCTTACTGGCACGGCATTCTCCCTCACAACCTTAAAGCCGTTGTATTCAGCAGGGTTGTGGCTTGCAGTTATGTTTATCCCGCCGTCAGCTCCGAGCTTTATTACGCTGAAGTACATCATGGGTGTTGTTGACTCGCCGATATCAATTACTCTTGTACTCTTGGAAGATATCCCTTCAGCCAGAGCATTAAACAGCGACTTAGAACTGTTCCTTATATCCCTGCCTACAACCAGTGTCTTTGCATTGAGAAAAGAGGCAACCGCCCTGCCCAGGGCGTAAGCAAAATCCTCGTCTAACTCGTCAGGGTAAATTCCCCTTATGTCATACGCCTTGAAAACCCTGTTCAAATCTTCTTTGTTCATGATAGGTCATTCCACTCCTTTATCGCTCTCTCGTATCTTTCTATGTTTCCGGTGTCAAACCACTGGCCGCTGAAGGGGTAGCCGTAGAGCCTTCCCATCTCAGCTATCTTTGGAAAGATGTCCCTTTCAAGCATTGAGAAGCCCTCCTTGACCATCTCTATAACCTCAGGGTTGAGGATGTAAAGGCCGGCGTTTATGAGCCTTGAGGGCGCATCCTCTTTTTTAGGCTTCTCCACAAACTCGAGTATCCTGCTCCCTGATAATCTGGCTACGCCGTACTGGCTCGGGTCCTGCACAGTTGTCAACGCTATTGTTGCAAGGGCGTTGTTTGACCTGTGCACATTGTACATCTCCCTTAAATTAACATCCTTTAACTCGTCCCCGTTGCTGACTATTATGGGAGTGTTCACCTTTCCCCTAAGCATATGCAATGGCCCGGCTGTTCCAAGCTCTGATTCCTCTTTTATGTAGCTAATCTTGACGCCGAATCGCGAGCCGTCGCCAAAGTACTGGATTATCTTATCCTTAAGGTAGCCCACCGATAGGATTATCTCTGTTATCCCGTATTTCTTGAACATGTCAAAGAGGTGTTCTGTTAATGTCTTTCCGTGTATGGGGATTAACGCCTTGGGAATCTCCAGTGTTAGCGGCCTGAGCCGCGTGCCCTTTCCGCCGACAAGGATGACTGCCTGCCTGGGCATATCCCTCTCAAACGCCCTCCTTATAAGCACCTCCACGGCGTGGCTCCTGTTCTTTATATTAACATCATCTACTAGCTCGTCAATCCTTCTGAGAAGTTCTTTGTCAATTGTAAGGGTAACTCTCTCTTTCATATGCCTGGTCTTACCCTTCATAATTATAAATCTTTTGATTTGTATGAGGAAGTATGATAAATATTCTTTCTATCCTAGCAATATTTATAAACAAGCTATTGAACACAAAAGGAGGGTATGCACTTATTTCATATAAGGAATAACTCATGCAACTCGTAATAAGGGGGGAGTAAAATGGAGAGGAATTTATCTTTAGATTTTGTGAGGGTAACAGAGTCAGCGGCAATATCTGCTTCTAAGTGGATGGGAAAGGGAGACGAGAAGTCTGCGGACAGGGCAGCAGTCGAGGAGATGAGAGCCAGGTTCAACATGATGGACATCAAGGGGAGGATAGTCATAGGCGAGGGAGAAAGAGATGAAGCGCCTATGCTTTTTATCGGCGAGGAGGTCGGAAACGGGAAGGGCCCCGCCTTCGATATCGCTGTAGACCCGTTAGAAGGCACAACAATAACCGCGCTTGGAGGAAACAACGCAATCTCTGTGCTTGCGGCAGGCCCGAAGGGCTCCCTGCTCAACGCCCCTGACATCTACATGGATAAGATAGCTGTGGGCCCGGATGCAAGGGGAGTGATTGACATAGATGCAGATGTTGAGGAGAACCTTAAAGCAGTGGCAAAGGCGACAGGCAAGCCCCTCGAGGAGGTAACAGCAATAATCCTTGACAGGGAGAGGCACGCAGAGCTCATAAAGAAGGTCAGAAAGGTTGGGTGCAGGATAAGACTCATAAGAGACGGGGACATCGCAGGGGCCATAGCAGCGGTCATGCCCGGGACAGGAGTTGACATACTTTTAGGGGTGGGAGGAGCGCCTGAAGGAGTAATCTCTGCCGTAGCAGTCAAGTGTCTGGGAGGGGAGATGCAGGCAAGACTTGTCCCGAGGAATGATGCTGATGTTGAGAGGGCAAAAAAGATGGGCATTGAGGATATTAACAGGAAGCTTTTGATAGAGGACCTTGCAAAGGGGAGCAACCTCGTGTTTGCAGCCACAGGGGTAACAGACGGGACAATACTCCGCGGTGTAAATTTCACCTCTTTTGGATGCATGACCCACTCTGTTGTTATGAGGGTGAAGAGCGGAACTGTGCGGTTTATTGAAGCCCGCCATGTTTTTAAGGATTAGAGGGGGATGAAAAATGAAAAGATTTAAGGTTATGAATCCGGATGATGTTAAGGTAGCCGCAGATGTAAGCGAGGAGATGAAGGAGGAGTACACCTCGAATTTTCTTAAGGCGACCCACTCCACAGGGAACATCATGCTCTTCGCAGGAGACCAGAAGATTGAGCATCTCAATGATGACTTTTACGGCGAGAATGCACTGGGAAAAATACCTGCTGAGTGCAACAATCCTGAGCATCTCTTCAGGGTTGCATCCAAGGCAGAGATAGGGGTTTTCGCCGCCCAGCTGGGGCTTATCGCGAGATATGGAAGAGAGTACCCTGATGTCCCCTATCTAGTGAAGCTCAACTCAAAGACGAACCTTATCAAGACCTCGCAGAGAGACCCCATTAGCCTTGCGATGTGGAGCATTGACGATGTGCTCGACCTAAAGGAGAAGGGAATCAACATTGTCGGCGTTGGCTACACCGTCTACCTCGGATCAGAGTTTGAGGCAGACATGATATCAGAGGCTGCCCAGATAATCTCGGAGGCGCACAGGAACGGCCTCCTGGCTGTTCTCTGGATGTATCCCAGGGGGAAGGCGGTCCCTGAGGAGAAGGACGGGCATCTTATAGCAGGAGCCGCGGGAGTGGCGGCCTGCCTGGGCGCAGATTTTACAAAGGTCAACCCTCCCAAAGCAGGTGACAGCGAGAAGTCAGCCCTCCTATTGAAAGAAGCAGTGGGCGCCGCAGGGAACACAGGGGTAATCTGCTCAGGGGGGAGCAGCAAGCCTGTTGAGGAGTTCCTCACCCAGCTGCACCAGCAGATTCATATAGGCGGGACAAGGGGCAACGCAACAGGGAGGAACATCCACCAAAAGTCTGATGAGGAGGCTGTGAGGATGGCCAATGCGATAGCTGCCATTACCCTCTGCCATGCTGATGTTGAGACAGCCCTCAGGATACACAATGGGGAGATGGACTTCTCAATTGAATAATAGGGGAGTGAACCAACCAAGGGGGGATTATCATGATTAATGTTGGTGTTGTCGGTTACGGGACAATAGGGAAGCGCGTTGCTGATGCAGTGATGCTCCAGGATGATATGAAGCTGGCGGGCATCGTGGCGCACAGCTACAACTTTAAGATAATGGCCGCCTCGCTCAAGGGGATAAGGATATTCTCCCTGGGCAACAGGGAGCTGCTCGAGAAAAACGGTATTAAAGTAGAGGGTGATTTTGACAGCCTCCTTGACAGCGCAGATATAATAGTGGATGCTACACCGGGCGGTCTTGGAAAAGAGAATAAGGAGAAGTATTATATTAAGAAGGATGTAAAGGCAGTCTTTCAGGGGGGAGAAAAAGCAGATGTTGGGGAGTCGAGTTTTGTCGCCCAAGTTAATTATGATGATGCCCTCAACAAGAGGTATGTGAGGGTAGTCAGCTGCAACACAACAGGGCTGTCAAGGACAATTAATGCGCTTGACAGGGCATTCGGTGTTGTTAATGTCAATGCCACCCTCATAAGACGGGCCGCGGACCCCGGGGAGTCAAGGAAGGGGCCGATAAATGCTTTGGTGCCTACACTTGAGCTGCCGAGCCATCACGGGCCTGATGTTAAGACCGTCATTCCAGGCATAGAGATTTTTACGACCGCTATTGTTGCATCAACGACACTCATGCACATACACACGCTCAGCGTCGAGGTGAGAAAAGAGGTGGAAAGAGAGGATGTCCTTAAAGTGTTGAGAAAGGCTCCAAGAATAAGAATAGTCAGCAAGGAGGAGAGGATTAACTCCACGGCGGAGATTATTGAGTTCGCCCGCGACCTCGGAAGGGGAAGAGGAGATATGCCTGAAGTGTGCATATGGAAGGAGGGCATAGGCGTGAATGGAAGGAGCATATTTCTCATCCAGGCCGTCCATCAGGAGTCGATAGTCGTCCCTGAGAACATAGACGCGATAAGGGCGATGAGCGGTGTTCCGTTTGAAAGCTCTTTCAAGAAGACTAATGAATCGCTTAGAATTGAATAGGGATATTAACTTACCGGCTTCTGCCTGCAAGATAGAAAAGTCCGTTAAGAGCTGATTCCTTCAGCACAGCTTTTCTTATTGGCACTCTGCCTTTTAGGGGGAGCAATGTTGTTTTCTTAAAAGACCTGTTCATTTCCTGGCTGAAGAATCTGTAGGCGTTTGATATCTTTCCCCCAAGGACAATCATATCCGCGTCAAACGAGGAGTTTATGCTTGCAAGGGTTATGCCGAGCAGCTGTCCGTACTTTCTCCAGGAATTAAGAGCTTTCCTGTTCCCTTTCAGTGCAAGAATGTATGCTTCTTTAGGGCTTCCCGCCTTTAATCCTTCTCTTCCTGCAATCCTCATGAACCCCCTCGCTGAGAGGTACTCCTCAACCTGGCCTCTGCCTCCTTCCTTTGAGGCCACCCCATCATAGTTGATTATCATGTGCCCGAGCTCCCCTGCGTTTCCCCTCCCCCTGAGGAGCTCTTTGTTTATAACGACTCCGCCGCCGACGCCCGTGCCCAGGGTTAACCCTACAATCGTATTCATTCCCCTGCCCGCTCCTGTGATTGCCTCTCCAAACACAAACGCGTTTGCGTCATTCTCGATAATAACCCTGTTTGCATTTGTGTTTTTAATGAGGTATTTCCTCAGGTTGAAATTTTTAAGAGGGATGTTAGGCGGGTTGATAATTACGCCTTTGTGGGAGTCAAGGGGGCCCGGCGAGCCTATTGAGACGCACTCCTTTGATTGGCTCAGCTCATTGACAACCCTGACTACCGCCTTAAGAAAAGCGGCTTTTTGAGGAGGGCTTGGAACCTCTACACTTTGCTTTATTCTAAAAGCATTCACCCTCGCGGCTTTGATGCTTGTCCCGCCGATGTCAATGCAGATAACCTCTCTTCTTCCTGTTCCCATTTTTTATTACCCTGTCTTAAAATGCTTATTAGTCAAAGGGTATAAATACTTTTACAA
>WALR01000153.1 GCA_015522765.1 Candidatus Woesearchaeota archaeon
GATTATCTGAGAGCCATGTACGAGATATACGAGAAAGGCGACGGGTTTATCCGCTCGGTTGATGTAGCCACTAAACTAAAAATAACCAAGCCAAGCGTCTCCCAGATGACGCGGAAGCTCGGGAGAGAGGGGCTAATCACAATAACACCCTACTCCAAGATAAAACTCACTAACAAGGGGATGAAGGAGGCAAGAAGAATAGTTCATAATTACAGGATTATCGAGGTGTTCCTCCTTAAGATTCTGGGTTACAGCAGGAACAGGATAAGCGAGAACGCCCACAGGCTTGAACATGCATTTTCAGAGGAGTCAATAAGACGACTTGACAGATTCCTAAACAAGCCGGAGGTCTCGCCTGACGGAAAGAAGATACCGAGATAACAACAAAAACGGGTTGACGAGTATGACGACTTTGGAGGAGCTTAAAGACAGAGAGGAAGCAGTAATCATAGCTGTTAATGGCGGCGCCATGTTTCTTAGGAGGATGTCCTCCCTTAATTTGAGGGAAGGAAAGACCGTGAGAAAGATAACCTCGCAGCCGTTGAGGGGCCCTGTAATCGTGGAGATTGACGGCAGGAGATACGCCATAGGAAAGGGCATGGCAAGGAAGATAGTGGTTAGGAGAGTGCAAGAATGAGAATCCTCCTTGTTGGAAACCCTAATGTAGGCAAGAGCGCACTGTTCTCCCGCCTCACCGGACTAAATGTTATCGTGTCCAATTACTCAGGAACAACAGTGGAGTACAAGAAGGGAAAAACCCTTGTAAATGGCGCTGAGGCAGAGCTTATAGATGTGCCCGGCGTATACTCGCTCTCCGCAACCTCAAAGGCAGAGAAGGTCGCTACAGAGATGCTTAAGGAAGGAGATGTGATTATTAATGTTGTTGACGCGACCAATCTTGAGAGGAACCTTTATCTTACGCTCCAGCTGCTCGAGAAAAACATTCCAGTGATAGTCGCGCTTAACTTCTGGGACGAAACAAAGCATAAGGGCATCTCTATTGACACAAAGAAACTTGAGGAGATGCTTGGTGTTCCTGTAATCCCCATCGTTGCTGTGACAGCAGAGGGCGTTAAGAGGCTCGTTGAGAGTATTCCAAGAGCGAGGAAGCACCGCGAGAAAAGAACAGACAGGGAAAGATGGATAAGGATAGGGGAGATAATAGAGAATGTTCAGAGAATAAGCCCGAAGAAGCACAGCCTCATCCAGACATTAGAGGACTTAACCATAAAGCCGCTTACAGGGATACCGATTGCGATAGGAATAGTCATCCTTGTCTTTGTGTTAATACGCTTCATAGGTGAAGGTCTCATAAACTATCTTCTCAACCCCCTTTTTGACCTCTATCTCCCGCTTATGCAGCGGCTAAGCCAGCTCCTCGGAGAGGGATTCCTCCATGACATCCTTATAGGCCAGCTCATAAACGGCAGGGTGGACTTCCTCCAGTCGATGGGGCTCCTCACAACAGGGCTGTTCGTGCCTATTGCGATGGTCCTTCCCTATGTGCTGGCATTCTACCTTGTACTTGGGATACTTGAAGACTCCGGCTATCTCCCCCGCCTGGGCATACTGATAGACGCCGTAACCCACAAGATAGGGCTTCACGGACTCGCGATAATACCACTGCTGCTGGGCGCAGGATGCAATGTCCCCGGTGTTCTTGGGACGAGAATCCTGGAGAGCAAGACTCAGAGATTCATAGTTGTTACAATCCTCTCAATCGCGGTGCCCTGCATGGCGCAGACGGCAATGATTTACGGCCTCCTCGGGGGATACGGCCTGAGAGGGCTGGGGCCGGTCTTCCTGACGCTCATCATTGTAGCCGTCCTGCTAAGCTTCGCACTCTCCAAGATAATAGGGGGAGAGGCGCCTGAAACATTCATAGAGGTCACCCCTTACAGGCTTCCCAGAATGAGATTTCTGCTTAGAAAGCTGTGGTGGAGGACGAGGAGCTTTATAGGAGAAGCAGTACCCTACATGCTATTGGGGGTTATAATCATAAATGTGCTCTACACCTCTAAAATAATAGATGTTCTAGGAAGGTTCGCCTCCCCTGTAATCTCAGGGGTGTTTGGTCTTCCGAAGGAGGCTGTCGTCTCACTCCTAATCGGCTTCCTCAGGAAGGATGTCGCGGTGGGCATGCTTATACCACTTAAACTCACACTTAAACAGCTCATCATCGCAAGCGTCGTCCTCACAATGTACTTCCCCTGCATAGCCACCTTCGTAGTTATCTTCAAGGAGATGGGATTGAAAGACACGGTGAAGGCATTTCTAATAATGGTATTCTCCACATTTATAGTCGGGGGAATTCTTAATTTAATACTCTGAAATTTTAATAAGGGACGCTACGCTCCAACCCTAATGTTTCCCCTTAAGTCCCTTAAGTAGGTTTATCACTTCCGGCTCTTCCTTTTCATACAAAAATATAAAAGGGACAGCCATTACAAGCTAGAAATCCTGGCAAAATTTATAAAATATTTCAGAAGACAACAGGAGAGTGATAAAATGACAGGGATGATAATATGATAAGAATAATCCCGGTAGGCGGCTACAACGAGTTTGGAAGGAACATGACGCTTGTCCTTTACTCGGACGGCAGGAATGAGGAGGGAGTGCTCTTCGACATGGGCATCCACCTCGAGAATTACATAAAGCTTACAGAGGATGAGGACATAATAAAGCTGAGCTACAAGCAGCTAATAAATGCGGATGCCGTCCCCGACATATCGAGGATAAAGGGATTCAAGGACAGGATAAAGGCGATAGTCCCGACACACGCCCACCTCGACCACATAGGCGGGATCCCGTTCCTCTCAAACAAGTTTAACGCGCCCATCCTGTGCAGCCCCTTCACCGCGGCAGTCCTCAGGAGGATACTGAAAGACGAGAAGATAACCCTCAAGAACAGCATAATGAGCCTGAGCACAAACGCCACATTCAAGCTCTCAGAAAAGCTTACAGTCGAGTTCATAAACATAACCCACTCGACGCCTGACACTGTCGTCGCAGTTCTCCACACTCCTGACGGGGCAGTTGTATACGCCAACGACTTCAAGATTGACACCTCGCCTGTGATAGGGAAGAGGAGCAACATAGCGAGACTAAAGGAATTAAAGGGGGTTAAGGCGATAATAATTGACTCCACAGGGGCGGACAAGGAGATGAAGACGCCAAGCGAGGCAGTGGCGAGGGAGATGCTTAAGGATGTCCTATTCGGGGTCAGCTCAGAGGGCAGCACGATAATCGTCACTACTTTCTCAAGCCACATAGCAAGGCTGAAGAGCATAATCCAGATAGGAAAGCAGCTTAAGAGGAGGATAGTCCTGCTCGGAAGAAGCCTATCAAAGTATGTCGGGGCGGCAGAGGACGCGGGAATAGTCAAGTTCTCAAAGGATGCGAAGATATTCAAGTATGCAAGGCAGATAAAAAGGGAGCTGAAAAGGATAACCCGAGAGGGAAAGGAGAAATACCTGATAATCGCAACAGGCCATCAGGGGGAACCAAAGAGCACGCTCTCAAAGATGGTCAGGGGAGAGTTCGACTTTAAGTTCACGCCGGGCGATGTCGTTGTTTTCTCGTGCAGGGTCATACCCACAGAGATTAACAGGCAGAACCGCAAGGAGCTTGAGGACAGCCTTAAGAGGCTCAATGCGCGGATATTCAGGGATGTCCATGTGAGCGGCCACGCATCGGCAGAGGACCTCAAAGAGATGCTCTTCCTCGTTGGGGCTGAGCATGTCATTCCATCACACGGGGAATTAAGCAAAAGAAAGGCTCTTGCAGGGCTCGCACAGGAGGCGGGCTATAAGAAGGACAAGATACACCTTCTCTCAAACTTTGAGGAGCTGAGGATTTAATAGGTTAAGCCGGCTGCGTCCCAATTATTCCTTCTTTCCCTTTGTGAAACTGAGTATTGTCGTATTCCCCTCTTTACCGCCGCCTATCCTTTTCGTCTCTATAAACCCGTTATCAGAAAGACTCTTGATTTTTCTCTGGAAGCTCCTGTAGCTCATGGATCCGCCCTTCTCCTTATAAACAAGGAATATGTCCCCTATCTTTTTATTAGGGTTCTCCTTTATGATGTCAAGCACCTCTTTACTTTGGTCCCCGAGCTGGCTGTCGGCCTTGACCATAAAGCTGTTAATCCTGCTTATTGCCTTATCGAGGTGGGCCCTCTTTATCCTGGGGGAGCTCTCAAGCTCCGCGCCCATCGCAGCCTCCCTTAAAAGGAAAAGCCCAAGACGGACATCGTTAAATTTGTGGGTGATGCGGCACACCTCCTCAACAAGAGAGTCCTCCCATACGCCCTCCTGAAAGGCAAGCTTCACCCTCTCCTTAAGTATGCCCCTCACCTCTTCAAGGGTGTAGGGCTTAAACTCTATGACGCCGGGCATGAGCCTCGACCTTATCCTGTCGTCAATGGTCGCTATCCACTCCTTATGGTTTGTTATGAGGATTATGCTCTTATGATAGAGCTCCTCAGTCAGGAGGTAGAGAAAATCGTAGTCCTCCGCCTTGTCAATCTCGTCAAATACAAGCACCGCGCCCCTGCCGGTGAGAAGCCCCTTTACAACCCTCAGGAGCTCGTCAATCTTCTTGTTCTGGGTGAACTTGAAATCAAGCTGTTCGCATAGCTCAAGCATGACCTTATATGTCGTGTTCTTCTTCCAGCAGTTTATGTAGAAGAGGTTTATATCCCAGTCAGACTCCTCAAGCTCCTTAAGCACATGCTTCACTGCAACGGTCTTGCCCACGCCGGGGGGGCCGTGGATAATGATGTTTCGTCCTGTGTGGGAGAGCAGGAGGGGCTTCACCGAGTTAACCACCTCGCGCTGCTCGCCCTCCCTGAAGGGAACCACTTTAGGAACAAACTCGAAGTCAAGAGCATCGTCATTCCTGAAGAGGGTCTCCTCCGCCTTAAGCATATCATCAAACAATCCCATGAGCATGACCAAGATGAGATTATTAATAAACCTTTGTTTTAAAAGGGGATATGGCGCTACCACCACTCCTTCTCAAAGACAAGCCAGTAGGTAAGATAGGCGACGAAGGCGATTATAACCGCCCACACCAAAGAGAAGAATTTAAAGTGGAACAGGAGCAGATATGCCAGTATAAAGCTGAATAGGAATGCGTAGCCCATCCTCGTCCCGCGGAAGAGGAGCACCCCTGGAAGGGGGGGAAAGGGGAGCATTGTGAAGAACGCTATAAGGAAGTTTACAAAGATGAACTTGTCAAGCAGGGGGTTAGTGTAGGAGAAGACATTCATAAGCTCCTTAACAAACATTCCTGTGAGAAGGTTCGCGAGCGGCCCTGCTGCGGCGACCCATCCCTGAACCCCATAGTTAAGGCCGTAGCGGAACCTCCCAAGGCGGTGGACCGCCATCATGCTCACCATTATCCCGCCGGGAAGTATGAGATAGGCCTTTCCGCCCGAGGCAAGCGTCAACAGAACGCCTGCCGAGAGCCCGAAGAGCCAGGGCTTAAACTCTGCCACATAGCCGTTTGCTATTGCAAGAACCTTCTGGGAGGAGATGTGGATGAGGAACACCAATAGGACGATGAGGGTTGTGTTCAGGAAGTTAAGAGACCACAGGGCTGCATTAAATG
>WALR01000154.1 GCA_015522765.1 Candidatus Woesearchaeota archaeon
ATAAGAGACAGATGCAGATTTATGCTGGATTGCGGGGAGAATAAGGGGCCTGAGAAGAGTGCCTTCAGTTCAAGTCGAACTTGTTCTGATGAAGGATTCGCAAAAGGCTTTATCAAGGAAACAGCTGGTATCCGCTAACTCTTTTCTCGCCCCTTGAAGTGATTAAATTGATTAAATGATTAAATTAAATTGATTAAATAAGGATAACAGGATAAGACAGGTCTTAAAATGCCGTACACCCACTCTCCAAGGAAGGGAAGCCTCCAGTTCTGGCACAGAAGGAGGGCCAAGTCAGAGACAGCCAGAGTCAGGCATTGGCCAGGTTTAGCTGAGGCAAAGCCCGCCGGCTTCGCAGGATACAAGGTAGGGATGGCGCATGTGATAATAAAAGAGGAGAGGAGGCATGCGCGGATGAGAAATGAGGATGTCTTCGTTCCGGTAACAATAATAGAATGCCCCCCAATGAGACTTTTCGGCGTGAATTTTTACAAGGAGACAGACGGCGACCTTAAACTGGCCAGGCAGCTGCTCATCTCCCCTGATGAAGAAATTAAGAGAAAACTCATAATTCCTAAGAAAAAACCCAGCCTTGAGGGGATAAACCCCGAGGACTATTCAGAGATACGCGCACTGGTCCATACCCAGCCGGGGCTTACAGGCATAGGCAAGAAGAAACCCGAGGTATTCGAGGTTGCTCTCGGCGGAAGCAACGCTGAAAAATTCAATTATATTAAGGAGAAGATGGGGCATGATATCTCTGTGACAGAGGTGTTTAAGGATACTGATATTGTGGATGTTCATTCTGTAACAAAGGGCAGGGGATTTCAGGGCGCTGTCAAAAGGTTCGGAATAAACCTCAAGGAATCAAAGTCAGAGAAGAGCCGCAGAACCCCGGGATCGCTCGGCTCATGGAACACCCAGGGAAAGATAATGTGGAGAGTGGCATATGCAGGCAAGACAGGATACAATCAGAGGACAGAGTACAACAAAATGATAATTAAGGTTGCTGATAAGCCCGATAAAATAAACCCTGAAGGAGGGTTCCACAAATACGGCATAATAAGGAACAGCTACCTGATTCTAAGGGGCTCAGTCGCCGGACCAAAGAAGAGGCTTATAAGAATGAACTTCGGGGCGAGGACCAAGAGAAAGAGCTGGATGGTAAAGCCAGAGGAGCTGAAAATAAAGAAGATTATTGTAAGTTCAAGCTAGGGATGCCACAATGAATCAAATTGATGTTAAGAATCTCAACGGAGAACCAGAGGGAAAGGTTAAGCTGCCCCCCCAGTTCAATGAAGAGGTCAGGAGGGACATAATAAAGAGGGCTGTACTTGTCCTCCAGTCAAGGAAGAGGCAGGCATACGGGGCTAAGCCAGACGCAGGGTTAAGAGCCTCCGGTCGAGTCTCCAAGAGGAGGAGGGACTACAGGGGCATATACGGCTCCGGAATGTCAAGGGTCCCCCGTAAGATTCTCTCGAGGAGGGGAAGGCGGCTCTACTGGGTCGGCGCAATAGCTCCTGGAACTGTTGGCGGGAGGAAGGCTCACGCACCCACCTCAGAGAAGAACTGGGAGAAGAAGATAAACAAAAAGGAGAACAGGAAGGCTATAAGGAGCGCCTTATCAGCATCGCTAATCCCCGAGATTGTGAAGAATCACGGCTACCTCATTCCAGACTCCTACCCCTTTGCAGTTAAGGATAGCGTTGAGGGCATTGCCAAAACAAAGGAAGTAATTAACACCCTTAAAAAACTGGGATTTTCAGACGACATTGAGAAGGCATCAGTCAGGAAGATTAGGGCAGGCAAGGGAAAATCAAGAGGGCGCCCCTACAAAAAGAGGAAGTCAGTGTTAATAGCTGTCTCAAAGGAGTGCCCCCTCCAAAAAGCCGCATCAAACATTTCAGGCGTTGATGTTGTTGTCGTGAACGGGCTCAACGCTGAGCTTTTAGCCCCTGGTGCAGAACCCGGAAGGGCTGTGCTTTTCACAGAGGCGTCAATTAAGAAAATGGAAAAGGAGGGACTTTTCCTTTAATAATCAAGTATAATCAAGTGAATGCAAAATGGACGATAAAGGAGGAAAAACGGACAATGTCTCGACGATTAATGTGATTAAGAGGCCTATCTCCACAGAGAAGGCTGTCAGACTCATGGAATCAGAGAACAAGCTGGTATTCGCTGTATCAAGGAAAGCCAGAAGGGCTGAGGTAAAGAAAGCCGTTGAGGAGATGTTCAAGATAAAGGTTGTAAAGGTGAATATTGTGGTTACACCAAGAGGAGAGAAAAGGGCATTTGTTAAGCTTTCCCCTGACACCCCCGCCCTTGATGTAGGCACTAAGCTTGGAATGATGTAATTGAAGAGGATAAAATGGGTAAGACTCTCGTACAGCAGGCAAGAGGAAAAGGCGGCCCTACTTATAGGTCTCCCAGCTTCAGGTTTAAGGGGATTGCAAGACACAGGAGCTACAATAAAGCACCTTTGGAAGGCGTGGTGAAGGACATTATAAAATGCCCGGGTCACAGCGCCCCTCTCGCAAGGGTGTTATTCAGTGACGGAGAGGAGAGCCTTGTAATCGCCCCAGAGGGAATAAGAAAGGGAGAAAGCGTGGTTGCAGGCCCATCCTCAAAGATAGGGATAGGAAACCTTCTGCCTTTGATGGATGTCCCAGAGGGAACGCTCATCTACAATATTGAGAGCAAGCCCGGCGACGGCGGCAAGTTTGCAAGGGCCGGCGGAGTATTCGCAAGGGTTGTCATGCGCAGCAAGACAGAGATAATCGTGGAGCTTCCCTCAAAGAAGAAGCACAGCTTCAACCCTGCATGCAGGGCAAGTATAGGAGTGGTAGCGGGCGGGGGCAGAAAGGAGAAGCCGTTTGTGAAGGCGGGCAGGAGATACTATGCCAAGAGGGCGAAGAACAAGCTCTATCCAAAAGTGTCAGGCACCTCTCAGAACTCCGTGGACCACCCGTTCGGAGGCTCATCATCAAACCACAAGGGAAAGCCGACAATCGCGCCCAAAAACGCCCCGCCAGGAAGGAAGGTCGGAAAGATAAGGCCAAGAAGGGTCGGGAAGAGAAAGTAAATCATGAGGGATGCACAATGGCAATAAGGGAATTCACCTACAAGGGAAAAACGCTTGACGAGTTAAAATCAATGAGCATAGAAGAGTTTTCCCTCCTTCTTCCAGCAAGGGAGAGGAGGAGCATTA
Source organism: Candidatus Woesearchaeota archaeon (assembly GCA_015522765.1). Classification (GTDB taxonomy): domain Archaea; phylum Nanobdellota; class Nanobdellia; order Woesearchaeales; family WALR01; genus WALR01. The sequence goes on from WALR01000154.1 coordinate 3,206, forward strand.
AGAGGGGGCTCACTGAAGCAGAGAAGAAACTGCTCGAGAGGCTAAGAAAGAAGGGCAATAATGTGAAGACGCACTGCAGGGACATGATAATCGTTCCAGAGATGGTCAATAAGAAGATACTCGTCCACAAGGGCAACAAATTCGAGGCTGTTGTAATAACCCCTGAGATGCTGGGCCACCGCCTGGGCGAGTTCGTTCAGTCAAGGTCCAGGGTGCAGCATTCATCACCCGGTGTTGGAGCAACAAGGAGCAGCCAGGCGATATCAGCGAGGTAGGAATATGAAGTATAAGTACTCTTATAAGGACACTGAAAACTCGGCGAAGGCTGCAGGGATAAATCTGCCAATCTCTCTTAAGCACGCGGTGAACATATGCAGCGAGTTGAGGATGAAAAGCCTTGCCGATGCAAAGAGCATCCTTGAGGGGGTAATCAAAAAGAGGAATCCCATAAGGTTCAGGAGGTATAACCGTGACCTGGGGCATAAAAAGGGGATGGGCCCTGGGAGATACCCTGTTAAGGCGAGCAGGGAGATACTTAAGATACTAAGGAGCGCCGAGGCGAATGCGCAGGTGAAGGGGCTTAATACCTCTAATTTAATAATCAGGCATATCGCTGTTAAGAAGGGCTCTACCCAGATGAGGTACGGGAGACACCGCGGCAGGCAGACCAAGAGGAGCCACCTTGAGGTTGTCCTCGAGACAGGCACGACACCCGCCTCTAAGAAGGAATCTAAAAAGGAAGAGAAGGAGAAATCAGAGTCCGAAGGAAAAGCATCAAAAGAAGCCCCAAAGGTCAGCGCTAACAAAGAGGCGGACAAAGAGACAATTAATAAAGAGAGGGAGAAGCCCACTGAGAAAGCTGACAAGAAGGAGCCGGTGAGGGAGATAAAGAATGATAATGAAAAGGGCAGTAAAGAGAAGGGACACAAAGACGAGCCAGGCAGGGGAGAAGCCGCGGAGAGCAAACCCCTTAATAAAATTAACACACCAAAGGACACTACCAAGGATAATGTTAGGGATATGAAAGAAGATGAGATAAAGAAGAAGGAGAAAAGTGAAAATGATTGAGAGAGAGCTTTTGAACCAGAATAAGAAGGAATTCATAATCAAGGAGTTCGTGGCAGAAACCCTCAGCAAGGTCGGACTGAGCGACATAAAACTGCAGAAGACCCCGCTGGGCGAGAAGATAGTCATAAACGCATCGAGGCCCGGGCTTGTAGTTGGAAGAAAGGGCCAGAATATAAAAAAGCTCTCTGATGATGTGAAGAAGAAATTCAAGCTTGAGAACCCCCAGATTGAGATTGAGGAGGTTGAAGCCCCTAATCTTGACCCTGTAATAATCGCGGAGAGGATTGCCAACTCACTTGAAAGGTTCGGCCTGACAAGATTTAAGGGTGTCGGCCACAAGGCAATGGAGGATGTTATGCTTGCAGGCGCGCTCGGGGTAGAGATAATTATCTCGGGGAAGGTTCCGAGCTCAAGGGCCAAGTCGTGGAGGTTCTATGCAGGCTACCTGAAGAAGTCAGGGGACGCCTCAATATCAGGTGTTAGGAAAGCAGTCAAGGTCGCTAAGTTGAAGACGGGCATCATAGGAATCAAGGTAAGCATAATGCCCCCTGACATAAAGCTGCCCGACAGAATCAAATTAGTCGAGGAAGAGAACAATGAGGAGCCGGCTGGCGAGGAGAAGCAGGCCCCAACAGAGGACTTAAAGGAGAATGAGCCCGCGGCAGGCGCAGGTGAAGATGAGGATGCTCATAAAGCCGTCAAAGAAGAAGGCAAGAAGGAAGAAAAGAAAAAGAAGAAAGCGACAAAAAAGAAGAAAGAAGAAGATAAGAAGAGTGACGACTCAAAGAAGGATGTAAAGGAGGATAGGTGATGAAATTCAAAGACATGCTTAATATGGAGGAGAAGGAGCTTGAAAAGATGCTTAAAGAGCTGAAGATAGAGCTCATAAAAACAACATCGAATGTTTCAACAAGCACTACCAACACCAACAACTCTAAGAAGAGACAGCTGAGAAGGGATATTGCCAGATTAAAAACTATAATGAGGATGAAGGATATAGAGAGATATGTTAAAAGTATGGAGGAAGAAAAGAAAGGATGAGTGAGATATGTCCTAAATGCGGACTACCAAAGGAGCTGTGTGTTTGCGAGACCATTGCCAAAGAGACTCAGAAGGTTAATGTGAAGACAGAGAAGAGGAAGTTTGGCAAGTTTTACACCGTGATTGACGGAATAGACGGGAAGGAGATTGATGTGAAGGATCTCGCAAAGAAGCTTAAGTCAAGACTTGCATGCGGAGGAACGGCCAAGAAGGATGTGATAGAGCTTCAGGGGAACCATGGAGAGAAGGTTAAGACCCTCCTCGTAGAATTTGGCTTCAACCCTGAAACAATAAATTATGAGGCTATGCGCAGAAGAAGATAAATAAGAATGACTTATCTTAAAGCAGGCTCAGGTAAACCGCGGAAGGTGAGAATTGCAAGGAGGTTAATAGCTCCTATAATAGGGAGAGAGATAGTGATTAGCGAATCACGGAACAAATACGACAAGGGAATAAGCGGAAGAGTTGTTGATGAAACAAGATACACTCTGCTCATAAAAACAGATAAGGGAGAGAAGAGGGTGCTGAAGAACAATATAACAATCATGATTAAAGGAGAAAAGGAGAGCATTTTAATCAAGGGAGAGAATATAATTGGACGAGCATTTGAACGAATAAAGAAGAGGAGTTAATTATGAAAGGAAGTGTCAAGCCAGCAGGCAAGAAGGAAACAGAGTGCCATGACCCGCGGTGCCCTATACACAGCAGTATATCCATAAGGGGAAAAATATTCACAGGGGTAGTTACAGCAATGAGAATGCAGAGGACTGCCACGGTGGAGTGGGAGAGGAAGAAGTACCTCAAGAAGTATGAGAGGTATACTAAGACCAGAACAAGGGTTTATGCTCATATACCCTGGTGCATGAAGATAGAATTAGGAGATATCGTCGAGGTGGGCGAGACAAAGCCCCTCAGCAAGATAAAGAAATTTGTTATACTCGGGAAGAAGGGATACGACCTTGCAAGCGTAGTTAAGAGCGGGGTCAAGGAAGAGGATAAGGAAAGGGTTGAGAAGAGCTCTAAGAAGGGAAAGGAGCATGAAGGGCATAACGAGACGAAAATCGAAGAATCACCCAAGAAGGAGAGCACAGCTGCCAAATCCCCAGCAGAAGAAGTGGAAGAAAAAGGCGCTGATGCAAAGGATGATGCCAAGCAGTAAGGTGGATATTTATGAAGGCGATAAAGGCTAGAGTAACCAGGGCATTCCCCTCAGGAAGCAGGATAGAAACCTGTGATAATTCAGGGG
>WALR01000155.1 GCA_015522765.1 Candidatus Woesearchaeota archaeon
CTCTTCTTCACAGAGTTTTCTCTCCCCTCAATATCTTCAGGTGTTATCCTCTTATCGTTCATAAACGCGCCCTCTCCCTTTACCGCCCAGTACTCATCCCCGCTAAATATATTCCTCACTACTCCTGCGAATACCCCTTCTTCATTGCACAGGGCTATTGATATCGCGCTGAAGGGTATGCCCGCGGCGAAGTTGTTAGAGCCGTCTATAGGGTCAATGATTGCTGTTATTCTGCCCCCCTTAATTAGCTCTCCCCCCTCCTCGCTCACAATACTAATGCCCTCTCCTTTGAGCCTTTTGGCAAGCTCATCCTCTGCCATCTTGTCAATCGCCATTGTTGAATCATTAGAGGGATTCCTCCCGATTATTGCTGACGAGCCGGACTCCTTGATGCGCTCCTTTATTATCTCTGAAACATCAAATGCTGCTTTTCTCACCCTCTCAAAGAGGACTTTTAGTTTATCATCCATTAATCTCACCTATCTCCTTAACAATCATTTCAACTGCTTCATCAGGGCTTTTCTCCTCTGTATTTATCATAACTGCAGGGCTCTCCTCCTTTTTATAGGGTGCATTAACACCTGCAAGTCTTATCTCTCCCCTCAAGGCGCGTTCATACAGCTCTCTGACTCCCGCGCTGTCTTTTCTCTCTTCCTCTCTTTTTATCCTCTCCTCTTTGCTGCACTCAAGCTGCACCACTTTAATATCCCTTACAATCTTACGCAGGGTTCTTCTCCCTTCGCCTGTCTCGTCAGTTGCGTCAACTACGACTCTGAATCCCCTCTTTGCAAGGTAGCCGGCTATAAATGCCAGGCTGCGGTAAACGATGAGCTTCTCTTCATGGGTGTAGCTTGGCTCAGGGGTGATAATCTTCCTTATCTCGTCCAGCCTCAACCACTCGGCATTAATCCTTCTGCTTAGAATCCTCGAGATTGTGCTCTTCCCGCTGCCTGGAAGTCCTGTTATCCATATGACTGCGCTCTCTTTTCTTTCCATCTTAAAAGTATTCCCTGACCCTTTTATAATCAAAGTCCCCCTCTCTCAGGGTCTTTATTGCAAAGTTTATCATCTTCCTCCTCAGCTCGTCCGTCTGGTCAGGGTAATAAACAGGGTGGGAGACGACAACACTCCTAAACGCGAAGAAGAGGGGCGCGAATCTCCCTATCTCGTCGTCGCCTGTTTTCTCCAGGTATCCCCCCCAGAATGTGGTGAAGAGCTTGAGGAAATCCTCTCTTTTGCTCATAAGCCAGTACCATATATAATTTATCGCCATGCATGTTAAGTCATCAGCAGGCTCGCCCCATATCTCCCTGCTGGCGTCGAGAAGTTTCATCTCCTTGTTTTTTATGAGTATGTTGAACTGGTGGAAATCCCCATGCATCCTTGAGAGTCTTTTGTAGTTGTGCTTTATCTTCTCCCTGTGTTCTGCACTCAGGGCAACAAGCTCTTTTATCATCGCAACGCTTAAGAAGCTCTCTTTTGGATAGGTGTCTATGACGCCGAGGAGCATCTCGCCGTGCCCTATAGCATCCCTTAAATGCCTCTTGTAAAGCGAGGCGGCCCTCTCTTCTTCTCCCTTGAACTTCCTTGAGTGTATCCCTGCAAGCACCCCTGCGAGTTCCCTTGCAATCTGATAGTCCTCTTCACCAGCGCCCTCCTTCCTTATCCTCTCAAAGTCGTTTATGTAGGGCGAGCCCTCCGCTAACTCTACAATCTGGAATGCCTCCTCCACATCGCCTATAAGCGCTATCCCGTCATCTTTTACCGCTACAACATCATGGCTCTTGACATGCTCCTTTATTCCGCCGGCTATTTTATGCTGGATGATGAATGTTGCAACCCTGTCGCTCACATAATCATGGGAGAACTCCCTGTCCCTTATCCTCCTTGCTATTACTGTTTTTTCTCCTTCTTCATCTTCATACACCACCCTGAATCCCTCGCCGTGCCAGCCGCCGCCGAGCAGTGCGACCTCCTTAAGGACGGCTTTGGGATGCCTCTTCTTGAGGTACTCCCCCACCCATTTGTTGTTATTATCCATCTCAAGAGTCAAGATTATCAAATTATTTATAAATTAATTGTTTTTATTAGTGTATATGAGAAAAGACTATAAGAAGAGGGCGGCTCAAATCATTAAGAGGGTTCTTGGGGAGATTAAGCCTGACGCGGCTGCCGTGCGACTTGGGGAGAGAATCATAAGAGAGATATCTCTCCTGCTGAGAAGAGAGGGTTTGAATGCAGAGGTAATGCTGGGCGGCTCCCTCGCTAAATGCACCCACCTTAAGAATGATTTTGATGTTGATGTATTTGTGAGGTTTAACTACTCCCTCTGCAATGGAAAGGATATTTCAGACATACTCTATAAGGCAATATCCCCGCTTTCCCCTGTCCGCGTCCACGGGAGCAGGGACTATTTCCATCTTTACAGGGAATTCAAGCGCAGGAGTGTTCAGGTTGAGGTGATTCCTGTCCTAAAGATACAGAGGCAGTCAGACGCCCTTAATACCACTGACCTTAGCCCCCTTCATGTTGAGTGGGTGGTAAAACATACAAAAAACAATAAGGGGCTCTGCGACGAGATAAGGCTTGTTAAGCAGTTCTGTAAAGCCACTGGCTGCTACGGGGCTGAGAGCTACATAGGCGGATTCTCAGGCTATTCCCTTGAGATACTCACAGTTGCCTACGGCGGATTCATAGGCCTGCTTGAGGGCGCTGCTGGATGGAGGGGAAGGGTTTTAATCAGGAATAAAGGAGGAAGCTGGCTTAAGAAAGAGGCGTCCTCAGGAGAGTTGTCCTCCCTTGGGTTGTCAAGGGAGAAGCTTAAGAGCCCCCTTATCATTGTAGACCCTGTTATTCCTCTAAGGAATGCGGCAGCTGCTCTTTCCTATGAAAAGTTCAGCCTCTTTGTTAATGCCGCGAAGGGATTCCTCGCTAAGCCGTCATTATCATTCTTCAGGATAAGACATCTCACCCCGGCAGGGCTGCTCAGAAAATACAGGGGGCTGCCCATTATTATTGGCAGGGTCATCCCTGAGCCCTCCCAGGATGATGTCGCCGGGGGGCGCGCCCTTAAGATTTTTAGGAGGGTGAAGCGCAATCTTGCCCCCTTATTCGGGGTTTCTGAGTCAGGGTTTGAGTACACCAACGGAAGGGCGATACTGTTCTATGTTCTTAGGAAGACTAAAATATCCCCTTTTGTCGAGGTGGAGGGTCCCCCGCTTAAAAGGAGGGATGATGTGGGGCGTTTCATTGAGAAGCACTTCCATACTTATAAACAGAATGGGAGGGTTTTTGCAAAAGAGAAGAGGGCGTTTACAACGCCCAACGGATTTCTAAGGAGAATACTGTCCAAGGACATTAAAGGGGTGAAGAAGGTGGATATGAAGTTCTTCAGTTGATGATTTCAGTTATATTTTTAAGCATGAGCATCTTTCTTTTTTTATGGTTGCTGATAATGAGGAGTCTCTTCTCCCCTGGGAGAAGATTAAGAGGAGGGTTGTTGTGAAGAAGGAGTCTTTGTCCTCCCCTGATTACGGTTCCAGGCCTGAGGAGAGAGCTGTAGAGGAGCTTCTTAATTATGGCATTGTTAATATTGACAAGCCACCCGGGCCGACAAGCCATCAGGTCGCTGAGTATGTCAAAAGGATTATGGGGATTTCAAAGGCGGGCCACTCAGGAACTCTTGATCCCGGTGTGACGGGATGTCTTCCTGTGACGCTCATGAGAGCCACCCGCGTTAACGAGCTTCTTCTGTCCGCGGGCAAGGAGTACATTGCCTTAATGCATGTTCACTCTGATTATTCCCTCTCAAAAATAGAGAAGGTCGCAAAGAAATTCACGGGCAGGATAAGGCAGCTCCCCCCTGTTAAGAGCGCGGTCAAGAGGAGGCTGCGCTACAGGGATGTTTACTATCTCAGGATAATTGAGAAGCAGGGCAGGGATGTTCTCTTAAGGGCGGGTGTTGAGGCAGGCACCTATATGAGAAAGCTCATCCACGACATGGGCGTTGCTCTTGGTTCAGGAGCTCATATGGTCCAGCTCAGGAGGACGAAGGCAGGGCCCTTTAATGAGTCAACACTCTTCACACTTCAGGACCTTGCAGACGCACTCTATTATCTTAAGGAGGGGAATGAAAGCTTTATAAGGCGGGTTGTCCAGCCGGTCGAGGCGGCTGTTGTTCACCTGCCTAAAGTGTGGGTTCTAGACTCCGCCGTGGAGGCAATCTGCCACGGAGTTGATTTGGCTATGCCGGGCATCTCTATGTTTAACGACCCAATAGAAAAGGACCAGGTTGTTGCAGTCATGACTCTTAAGAACGAGCTTGTGGCGACAGGCAGGGCTCTTGTTTCAGGCCGGGAGATGAATGCAGAGCACGGACTTGCAATATTCATTGACAAGGTATTCATGCAGCCGGGAACATATCCGAAGCAGGCTATTAATCAACCATGAACAGCTTGTTATCAGCTACATCGAAAAATCCAAGAAATGCGCCTATGTCAAGCCAGGCGTGGGCGTAAACGACTGCCGAGAGGGATGTTTCCCTTTTATTCTTCTCTTTGAAGAACAGCGCGTCCCTATAGTACCTCTCAGCCATGTCCTTTAACTTAATTGCCCTCTCCCTGTCAGTTGTGTTCAGACCTTCCTTAATCCTGACTTTCCTGAGGGCTTTCCCTGTCAGCTTGAGATATTTCTCCAGCCTTTCCTCTTTATTTTTTTGCATTCTTGAGCAGGAGCTCCCTTATCTTCTTGCTATGCTCTCCTGCAATATCCACCATCTTCATTATCTCCTCAATTGAGAGCCCTTTCTCGCCTCCTTTCTGGAGTGCGCATATCCTTCCGTCCTCGAGGGTCACCACTGTCAGTCTTGCCTCAGAGCTTTTCTCCTCCTCAATTGTCGGGTCCACTATGAAGTTCTTGCCTATGTTGTGGACTGTTACTGTTATCGGTACTTCCCTTAATTTGAGCTTCTTGCCGCTCTTCTTGCTGTAATCAACGACCTCGCCGTCGTAAGAGGGCATCTCGGTATTCATCAGCGCCGCCATTGCCGCGAGTGCAGAGGCGTCCATGAGGTTTCCCTCGTCGTTTATTGTGCATATGTCAATCATGACGCTCCACACCTTCTCCTTGGGGGTGATGCACAGCCCCTTAACATCGATGGTCTTTGACTCTCTTATCCCCCTGTCAACTACCCTTGCTATCTCTATGGCGTCTATCCTTGGGGGTCCAAGCTCGAAGTTTGGGTTTGCCATGGGAAGAAACTCCTCTCCCACCATAAGCATGCCCTCATCTGGAGTATCAGGATAGGGTGTTTCAACATCCATTTTTACCCCTGCGATTACCTCGGTCTCGCCTATGCGGACTGTTGCGGAGCCCTCAGCGTTCCTTACCGAGCCCATCTTTATCTCTATCTCCCTGAATCCGTCCTCCTTTCTGCCGTCGTATCTAAGACCCTGCTGAAGGGTGCGTATTACTGATTCTTTCTGCTCATTCATGATTCTCACCCTCTGAATTAATGATGTACTTCTCCTTGAGCGCCTTCTCCTGCGCCTCATATATCCTGTCAATTACCTCGCTCCCAAGCCTTATTGCCTCTTCGAGCTCATCCCTTGTTATCTTGCCGTCCATCTGCAGAAGGGTTACCTTCTTTCCCCTGTGCGTAAAGGCAAGCGGGATGTCAACGGTGTTCTCGTCATACGCCTCTTCCTCATAGTCAAGGTCTGCGACGATCTCCCCTCCTACCTTGCCGACAGCAACAGAGGATATCATGTCCTTCATTGGTATTCCCGCGTCTGCGAGTGCGATTGATGCCGCGCTTATGCCTGCACACCTCGTTCCCGCGTCTGTCTGGGGCAGCTCAATGAACACATCCACGACTGAGTTGGGGTACTTTGTAAGCATTACCACCTCTGACAGCGCCTTCTCTGTGACAAGCCCTATCTCCTTTGACCTCCTGTTTCCGCCTGGTCGCACCCTGCTCCCCGCAGAGCTGAAGGGCATCATGTTGTAATTGCACCTTAACACCCCCTTGCTCGGGTCCTGCAGGAACTTGGGATGAATGTTTCTTGGTCCATAAACAGCAGCGTATGCCACGGTGTTTCCTATCCTAAAGTAGCCTGAACCATTAGCCCTTTTGATTATTCCCGCTTTTGCCTCTATCTCTCTGAGCTCCTTTTTCCCTCTTCCATCGGGTCTCTTAAATGTCATTTTTATTCCTCCTTCTCCTCTTCAAGTTTCTCCTTTATTATTTCTGTAAGCCCTGACATGTGAGACTTTGCCTCTATCATCTTTATTATCTTCACGACTCTCAGCTCATCTCTCGGTTCTCCTTTCACCCATATCCTTCCGTTCTGGCCTACGATTATCTTGCAGGGAATGTACCTTTTTATAAGATTCACCATGCTCCCCTGTTTCCCTATTATCCTCGGCACCTTGTTTGTGTTGACCCTTACTATTCTTCCTCCCTCCAGCTTGTGGAGCCCCGGCCCCTTCATGGAAAGGTCGACCAGTATCTGGGAGGTGACATTCACGACCTTTGCAATCAAATAGTCGCCTATCTGGTAGTAGGAGCTAAGGTCCTCCCCCTTTGCTATGTACTCTGTTGTGGCGTCCTTAAGGTTAAGCATCCCCGTGTATGCCGAGTTGATATCCAGCCTCCAGCCGAACATAAGGATGTCTATCACCTTTCCTATAACTACATCTCCCTTTTTAGGAACATACTGCCCTGATAAGGGAATTATCTTTATTGCCCTGCCGGCTATTGAGACAACCCCTAGTCTGTCCGCTATTAAATCCTCACCCTCCCTGAAAGCTCCGCTTCCTGGTATGTAGTCCATGCCCTTGGCAATTATCTCTCCCGGTATTACTATCTCTTTTTCTTTTACTAACAATTCTCCCATTATAATCTAC
>WALR01000156.1 GCA_015522765.1 Candidatus Woesearchaeota archaeon
ATTTTTCCTGCTTCTTCCTTTTTCTCCTTTGGCTGCTTGACACTCTTCGCACCACCGTTCCTTATTTCTGACGCAATCTTATCCAGGAATGACTTTCCCTTTGCGGTTATTATCCTGCCCTTGTGAACGCCTTTCTCCCCCTGCTTTACCAGTTCCGCCTTTTCGAGCTGCTGGAGTATCTTCCTTATTATGCTACCGCTGCCCTTATAAAATTTCTCGGGCATCGCGCCCCTGTTCTTCTTCCCGCCGTATCTGCTCCTCAGCTTGGAGACGCCTATGGGTCCCATAAGGTAGATGGTCTTCAGGATTGATGCCGCCCTGATATACCACCAGTCCCTGTTCTCGGGGGGCCTCTCTTTATGGGCGCCTGTCTTGACGAACAATGCCCATTCTGGGCGCTTAATCTCCTTGATGTTCTTAAGCTTCTCAGCGGTCTTCTCAACCACTTCACCGAGTTCAGCATCGTATATTGTTGCCATTTTACAGAGATTCGGAATTTCAGTTTCTTTATAAAAGTTATGATTGGGGATTTATTTTCAATATTGAACATATATAAACGCCTTTCAACAAAGATTTAAAACTGAAAACAACATTCTAAGGTTATAAAGATGAGGAACAAAATAACATTCAAGAGGAAGCCAAACACCAAGGAAGAGGTAGATAAGATACTCAACCCCGTGGTGAAGAAATGGTTCTACTCAAGGTTTAAAGAGTACTCTCTGCCCCAGCTCTTCGGCGTCAGCGAGATAAACAGCAGGAACAATGTGATTATAAGCGCACCCACCGGAGCAACAAAGACGCTCACCGCCTTCCTCTCAATAATAAACAACCTCGTAGACCTGGCAAACAAGGGACTGCTCGAGGACATCACCTACTGCGTTTATGTAAGCCCGCTTAAGGCTCTCAACGAGGACATAAGGGTGAACCTCCTCAGACCGCTCGAGGAGATTAATGCTATTGCAGGGAGAGACCTTGGGATAAGGGTTGCGGTGAGAACAGGCGACACCTCAACATCAGAGAGGAGCAGTATGCTCAGGAAGCCGCCCCACATCCTTATAACAACCCCGGAGTCCCTTGCAATAGTCCTCTCGACGATTAAGTTTAAGGAAACGCTAAGGAATGTCCAGTGGCTTATCATCGACGAGATTCACGCCCTCGCAGATAACAAAAGGGGGACCCATCTCTCCCTCTCCGTCGAGAGACTGAGAAGACTCGCAAACGACTTCTGCACAGTAGGGCTCTCCGCCACAGTTGCGCCGCTGGAGGAGGTGGCTAAGTTTCTAGTAGGATATGACAATGATGAACCGAGGAGATGCAGGATTATCGATGTCCAGTTCGTGAAGAAGATGGACCTCAGGGTGCTGAGTCCTGTCCCTGACCTGATAAACACAACACATGAGGCAATGCAGGAGGCAATGTATGAGCTTATTGACGGCTTAATTCAGGAGCACAGGACAACACTCATCTTTACAAACACTAGGTCTGCTACTGAGAGGGTTGTAAACCATCTCAAAGAGAGATTTCCTAGCAGATACGATGAGAACATAGGAGCCCACCATGGAAGCCTCTCAAAGAGTGTCAGGCATAATATTGAGGAGAGGCTGAGAAAGGGCGAGCTTAAGGTGGTTGTCTCAAGCACGAGCCTCGAGCTTGGAATAGACATAGGCTACATTGACCTGGTAATCCTGCTGGGAAGCCCTAAGAGTGTCGCAAGGGCGCTCCAGAGAGTGGGAAGAAGCGGCCACCGCCTGCATGATGTTACAAAGGGGCGCATCATTGTCCTTGACAGGGACGACCTGGTTGAGAATGCTGTTCTCTTAAAGTCAGCTGTTGAGAGGAAGATTGACAGGATTCATATTCCTACAAACGCGACAGATGTTCTTGCCCAGCACATATTCGGGATAGCGATAAACGAGAGGATTCACATTGACGAGCTTTACTCAATGATAAGAAACAGCTATTCCTATCATACACTTGACAGGGCTGTATTCATGGAGCTTATAAATTATCTTGCAGGTAGATTCGCAAGTCTTGAGGAGCGCCACATATACGCCAAGATATGGTATGATGAGGAGACTGGTATGATTGGGCGGCGGGGAAGACTCGCCAGGATGCTTTACATGACCAACATAGGAACAATCCCTGACGAATCATTCATAGAGGTTAAGATTGGCAGCCAGCCGATAGGAAAGATAGATGAGGCTTTCCTCGAGCGTCTTAAGAGGGGGGATGTGTTTGTTCTCGGCGGAGAGAAGTACGAGTTCCTGTACAGCAGGGGGATGACCGCCCAGGTTAAAGCAAGCGTCTACAAGCCCCCAACTATCCCCAGCTGGATAAGCGAGATGCTCCCTTTAAGCTTTGACCTCGCAATGGAGATTGGCCGTTTCAGACGCCTCATCAACGAGCACCTTGAATCAGAGCCAGAAGAGGATGTCCTTAATTTCATAAATGAGTACCTCTACCTCGACGAGAATAGCGCGAGGGCGATATACAACTACTTCAGGGAGCAGTATGACTATTCCATAATCCCCCATGACAGGCGTATCGTCATAGAAAACTACTATGATGATAAAGCGCATTACTACATCTTCCACACCCTGTTTGGCAGGCGCGTCAATGATGTTCTTAGCAGGGCGATTGCCTATATCCTCTCAAGGATACACAACATGGACATAGAGATGGCGATAACCGACAACGGCTTTTATGTCTCGTCCTTGAAGAAGCTTCAGGTTGAGCGCGCAATGAAGATATTAAGGGCGGATAAGCTTGAGATGCTCCTTAGACTCGCACTTGAGAGGACAGAGGTGCTTAGGAGGAGGTTCAGGCACTGCGCCACAAGGGCTCTTATGATACTAAGAAACTATAAGGGGAGGAGCAAGAGGGTTGGGCGCCAGCAGGTTTCCTCCCAGATACTCTATAACGCGCTTAAGAGGATTAACCCTGACTTCGCGATAATAAAGGAGGCGAGGCGGGAGGTCCTCGAGGACCTAATGGACATAAAGAATGCCGAGTTGGTCGTCAGGATGATTGAGGAGAAGAAGATGGAAGTCAAGTTTACCTCTTTGACCATTCCCTCGCCCTTCTCATTCGGCATACTCCTGAGCGGGAAGAGCGACATCCTTAAGATAGAGGACAGGATAGAGTTCCTAAAGAGGATGCAGGCGATGATACTCCAGAAGATACAGCTGGACAAAGCGAGAAGGAAATAGCTACATGCCCTTTCCTCCTCTTAGAGGCGTCATTGCATAATTGCCATTTAGACTGAAGCCGTACTTCTCAGGATTCTTAATGATTTCCATCCTGCTCCCAACCCTTATTACCAGGTTATAGCTCTCTTCAGGCACATGAGAGAAAAGCTCAACAATGGATGCGTCTGGATATTTTTTGACAGCTCTTATAAGGTTATGCTCCCCCCAGTTATACGCGACAGTTATCAGGGGGTACCATGCATCCTCGTCTTCAGGTGAAACAACGAGTCTTTCCTTAAGATACCTCCTCTTAATTGATATCACCCTTGCCCCTGCGATTATTGACTTTGGGGAGGTCCTCTCATCTACCTTGTCGTTGACCTTCAGCTTGCCGTCATGAATCGCTGTTTCCTCCATCAACTGCATAAGCCCCACCGCGCCCCTGCTTGACTCTGCATAGGCGTCCCCTCCGGACTCCGCCATGCACAATGCTTCAAGGAAGTGGATGTCTATGTTGTACTTCTGCGATGCCTCCTCAAAGTATTGTTTATAGGGAAGAATATTCTCATAGGCTTGGTTGAATGCCCTGCGCTTATCCTCCTCCTTAATTATCCTTCTTATATTGAAGTCGACAAGCTCGTCGAGTGTGGGCGCCCTTATCTGCTCAGAGGACACTGCCTTCTCTAGAGGAAGGACTTTTTCTCTTATCCTGCCTAAATTTAATAAAGACAAGAGTATTATGACCGAGACTGCTCCTGTAGTAAGATACTCTAAGGCTGTCAGCAGGGAGTTCTTCCCTTCTAGACCTTCCTCTTCCTTGTTAATGCCGTCCATTCAGCATGGGATTTCAGATTCAAATAAAATGGTTTCGCTACCGCTAAAGTTTTATATTAAGGGATGCTAGACAGCTGTATGAGGGAGTTAACAATTGATAATGGAATCCGCCTGCTGGACTTATCTGTTTACCTTGAAGAATCACACACTCTTATTATTGCGGACACCCACATCGGCTTTGAGGAATACCTCAATAAGACAGGGGTGATGGTGCCGAGGTTTCAGCTTAAGGAGCTTAAGAAGCGCCTCTTAGAAATACTTGAATCTGTTGATGCAGAGCAGGTCGTGATAAACGGCGACCTCAAGCACGAGTTCGGGACTATAAGCAGGCAGGAGTGGAGGGACACCCTGGACTTCCTCGACTTTCTTATGGGCAGGGTGGGAAGGGTTGTCCTTGTAAAGGGGAACCATGACACAATCCTCGGCCCTATTGCAAGGAAGAGGGGGCTTGAGATTGTGAATGAGTGGAAGGCTGATAATGTCCTTGTTATGCACGGAGACAAGGAGGCTAAAAACCTGAAGGGTGTGAAGACCATTATAATAGGCCACGAGCATCCCGCGATAATGCTCAGGGAGAAGAACAGGAGGGAGCTCTTCAAGTGCTTCCTTAAGGGAACATACAGAGGAAGGACGCTTATCGTTATGCCCTCCTTCAACCTTGTGACTGAGGGGACAAACATCCAGAGTTCGAGACTGCTCAGCCCCCTCATAAGAAACATAGATGAATTTGAGGTCTACGCTGTTGCAGACGGCATCTATCCTCTTGGCAGGCTCTCTGATATAAAATAGCAAGGCAATGAGCATCTTCTGAGAAGCCAGTTCACCACTTCACGATAGATACTGACAAAAGATATAAATACAACAACCGCTTTCCACCAAGGATAGCAATGCGTATATCCACGCATACATTAATAATTAAGAAGCAGATGGGGTGTAAAAATGGTAATAAAAATGGGAATGGATGATACCGCAATGATTTCAAGTTTTAAGGGGCGTAAAGAAGAGTTTGCAGAAAGAATGGGGTATGTCCCTGAAGTCTCTTATGAAATTCCTGAGGATATGTTTAGAAGTCCCAATAAAGATAAGCTGATACCGAAGTGGAGGCGTACCATCGACGCCGCCTTCACACTAGCACTCTATTTAGATGACTTTGAACCTTATAAAGAGTTTTTTGAGACTGCAAATACACTTATGAGAAAGGAGGAGTTTGATAATGAAG
>WALR01000157.1 GCA_015522765.1 Candidatus Woesearchaeota archaeon
CATCCATCCCCTGTGTGATGTAAAATTCATAGTAGCCAGGACTAACATCCCAGAAGCGCATTGGCTGTGGAAGCCACCACCACTCATAATAATTTGTTGCATCATAGAATTTACCGTCCTTTTTTATAGAAAAAGAAGGCACTCCTCCATATCCCCTTGGCGATGCAGACGCACCCGATGCATCTTTTACAAGCGGGTAATACATATTGATTCTATCTTCAGAATTCCTGAATCGTATGCCCGGATAAAATGGGCCTCTCCCGTATGCAAAAGTCTTATTCTCTCCTTTGAGAGGTTTTAAATATTTTACATCAGGAAGTTTAACATTATTGAAAAACCTTATGCTTAAAGTCTTATTCCAGTCAGGCGTATACATCTCCAGGCTTAATGGCGGTACATTATTAAAATCTCCTGGAGAATACTCGTAGGCATACGCCCCGTTAAAGAATATCTTTCTCTCTATCCCTGAGAAAAGGGGGCAAAGAGGAACAAAGAAATCAATGGGCATATAAAACAATGCCTGGTCCCCAAATGCGAGGCTGTCTTCAAGTTTTGCAGGGGGGAGAACTGCACCTGGCAGGTCGTATTTAACCTTATACACGGACAGGTTAGAAGGAAGGGTTATTGTGGTCTTTGTATTCTTGTTTATCCCGTTGAACTTCCACTGCAGGAGATACATCTCGTCCGCATCCGCAACAAAGGTAAAATCCGGCTCAGAATAGCCCCCGTCATACCAGTGGTCATTATTCAATTTCATAAACTTCCAGTAATCAGGGCTATATGAAAAGCCGTTGGCTGCAAGAGTGAGATTCAGGTCCGTATCGGAGAATAAGAATCTGAGTTTATAAGGTGAATTAAATATCTCTTTTCCTCTTAAATCATCAATGGAGAATACCCTCCCAAAGTACACATCATCAGGGGAACCATACTGACCGATAAGCCTGTAACTGGTAAGTGTTATCGGTATACCCTTCCTCGTTCTCGCATCTAATGTTATCTCCCTCGCGTTTGACATATTCAGATAAACATCCGTTGAAGATAATGGAGCGATAGGAACCTTTTTAGAGAGGAAATAGAGAGCACCCCCATCGTAAAGGGATGTCCCGCCGCCGTTAGCATGTATATTGTATGTCCCTGAAGGAACATAAAATTTTACAGGAGGCGCCGGTCCATAACTGGCGCACTTCCTGAACATATTTGAGAAATCATTAAGAGAGTATACCCACACACAGCCGTCGTTATCAAACAGCTCTTTCCCTTTCTTATCAATAACATGAACCTTAAGCTCCGAGAGCACTATGAACGAGTAAGGGATTCTAAACTTCATGTTGCCATATTGGAATATAATGTCTCCCTGAAAGTAGCCTTCGTGCACACCCTTGCCCGGAAGATTTATCGAGAGCATTATATTCTTTGTTTCTCCCGCAGGGATAGCAACATGCGAAGCATCAACAGTCGCGTAATTTACCTCAATAGGCTTAGGAAGGGGCTTTTTATTAGGCGCATATACCAAGAATGTTTTAGTACTGACCTGTGCGTCGACAGATGACTCTCCGATGTTCTTTATTTGGACACCAACACTAATGCTCTTGGGTATTGTTCCCAAGTCAAGGTTTGTCGTTGTTGTTGTTAACTTCGAGTTTACCGCAGCAAGCGCATCAATCCTTCCCTCCCCCTGAATGTTTTTGTCAATTCCAATGTCAGATGATGTCCCTTTTATGAGGGCTTTTATCTCATTAGGAGTAAGCTCGGGGTGGAGCTGCTTTAACAACGCCGCTTCTCCTGCAACATGAGGCGTAGCCATAGATGTCCCTGATATTGCTGTGTGTTGTTCATCAACGCAGCTTGACCATGCACTGTCCCATCTGCTTGAGCATATAACCGCACCCGGTGCAATAACATCCGGCTTAACCATATACCCCCCTGACCATACGACAGGACCGCGTGAACTAAAGCAGGTTACATCATCAACCTTTGCGTTCTCGTCTTTGCACACCCCCCAATCCACATGACCATAATCCTTTTTGTATGATGCACCCACAGTAACAGCGCTTCTTGCGCATCCGGGGCAGCCTACAGAACCCGATGAAGGCCCTGAGTTCCCCGCAGCGATTACAGGAACTGCACACATAGATGCCCTGTCAATGGCTTGGGGCGATGGGTCATCGGGGCTACCCCACATATAGCCGAGGCTCATGCTGATTACATCAACATGGTCCTCCTCGTTTTCACAGGGAATACCATTTTTGTTGAGGTCAACAGCTCTTTCTATCGCACTGATTACTGCATCATCGTATCCGCTTCCTCTCGAGTTAAGAACCTTGTATGCATAAATCTTAACATCAGGCGCCACGCCCTTTAGCCCAACATTATTTCCGTCAGAACTAGATATGATGCCTGTAACATGGGTACCGTGCCCGTTGTCATCCATTGGGTCGTTGTCATAATTAACATAATCATAACCGCCGACCACCTTGCACCCCTTACCAAAGCATCCCCCAAGGTCCGGGTGGGTGTAGTCAACGCCTGTGTCAATTACCGCAACTTTCACGCCCTTTCCTGTTAAGCATTGCTTCCCGCTATCCTTGCACCTGCCACCGCCAGCATCCAGCTTCCATACATCATCAGCATTGATTAAGGGAACAGAATCCATGAGAACTGCTTTTACCTCTCTGTTAGGATATACTGCTTTTACATAGGGCAGATTTTTTATCTTCTCAATATCCTTCTTAGACGCCTCAACAGCAAGACCATTGAATACCTTAAAATACTCCCCCTCAACAGGAAGTACTCTTCTCGGATGCCCGGGTTTAGCCGATATTGATGCAGGGATGTTTAACAAGACTGCAATATCATCCTTTGCTTTTGTATGCTCATCATTCAGTGAGACCAGCTGTTTATTGAGCTTTGCAGGAATCTCCTTTTCAAGCTTTTTTATTTCCTGCATCTTTAAAGTGTAAGATGGCTTGCCCATGAGTGTGCTTGCCTGAGTTTTCTTCTGCTCTATCTCTTTATTCAGAGTTTCTTTAAGCTCAAGCAGAGACGGTCCCTTAAATTCTATAATATAACCCTTGCTTGCCGCCTTTGTGGAAGCCGTGTTAATTGTGGTTGCCCCGCTAAAGAGGGAATTGTCTTTTGCAGAATTTGAGAAAAACGAGTTGCTTAAAGCCCCTAATCTATTAGCCTTACTAGCTCCTCCGTAACCTGAAGGGGTGAACAGTTCAGCTATCATCCTGTTTGGATTTGTGTATTGGGCGAATGCTGTTTCCTCGCCCTGAAACCTGTGCACTTCGGGCTGAGCAGATTTTTCAGGGGGATCAGTGAGTTGGATATGCTCCCCAAAAGCATACCTGTCTTTGATTGTGGCAATAGTAAGGCTGCCTCTGGTTGCAGGATGGGCAGTAGGGGGCGGCTCATTCAGAACAACATCATTGTCGTGGCTGATATGCGCAGCCATTCCCCTGAGAGGGCTGTTATGGTTAGGAGCGCAGCCAGACATAAAAAGTACGAAACTAATAAACAGCAACAATGAAGAGACAAAATAAAAGGTATTCTTATTCATCACTCACATCCCGGCAATTGTTGTTCATTAAACCTATAAATAATATCAGTCTGATTAACTCATTCGTTAATCCATTTTTATATTTTTCTGTTAAGGATGCGCGTTGAGAGTGTAACTCCAGAATTCGTACTTGGTTGGTATGAAGTAATTCAGCAGGCATTATCCAACAGTATAATCTAAATGCCCACTTCTTAGATAAAGAAAGTCGGAAAATTTTTCAGATACAGCCTGCCCCGCACCCTTTAAGGCTTCTTCAGCATTACGCTTAAAGATAGCAGGAGCGAGGTAATGCCTTATAAGAGGTTCTTCTAAGAGCGACGCCCGTCTCGCATTACTGAGCAGAGCGTAACCCTGGCTATCCCCCTTCTGCATATCGCCAATTACATTATTAAATAATGCTGTAAGAGAAAGTTTCTTTCCATTAACATCGAAGAGATAATCCTTCTTGCCGAATACCTCGCTAACATCCCTGACGAGTTTCTCAGGTTCTTCAGCCATCATCTTAAAAAGAACGCCCCCTAAAAAAGCATCGTCAACTAGGAAATAGGTGAAACGGCGGCGCATATTCTTTAGAACACCCTCCTCCTGAAGTGCGCTGATATAATCACTGAATCTATTAAACTGCACACTAAGACTCTTTGCCCTATCAATTATCTCGCCTTTGCGTATATTAAGCTCGCCTAACCATTTGTATGGCGGTCTGGCCACACCCCCCAATGAGACACTATTGGTAGTGTTGTTATTGTCTCCCAAGAGTCTATCCATTAAAGGGAGATATTTATTCAGGAGCGGAAGCCTGCCAAGCACGCCGTCTCCCCCTGCAACATCATAGGTGATGAAGAGGGGGAAGAATACCGCCCCTGCCGTATCCTTGGCATCCTTTCTGAGGAGACTTATTGAGTGGTCCATGTGTTTCCTTAAAATCTTCTCAGAGTTATAATCAGGTTTGGCCCCTGTTCTTAATCCGGCAAGGTAGCTGAGGCACATCTCTTCATAGTCCTTTACGAAGCTGTCAAACACACTAGTTATTACTTCAGGACTCCCATTTTCAATTTCAAGCCTTATCTCATCATAAGCGGCGAGCCCTGTAAAGAAGGCACGAACAAAATTTTCAAGCAGGTATTCCTTCCCATTTGATTGAAGATGTTGTATCACATCAAGCCTGGCTACCCTTTCCTCAAGAGCTTTATGATTTACCATTATCAAGTAGAGGGAG
>WALR01000158.1 GCA_015522765.1 Candidatus Woesearchaeota archaeon
GCATGACCCCTGGAACAACATTGAGGGTTGTGAATTCGTAGCTTCCAATCTTTGACCTGGCGTTTGTTAATCCATTGAGTATCGTGGACTTTCCCACAGAGGGGAATCCGAGCAGGACGACTGTAGCATCTCCTGATCTCCTGATATCAAAACCCGACGACGAATGGGATTTTCCTGCCTTCCTCTCTGCAGAGTCTCTCAGCCTAGCTATCTTCGCCTTTACAAGGCCAATGTGGTGCTGCGTTGCCTTATTGTAGGGCGTCTTCTTAAGCTCCTCTTCAAGCTCCTTTATCCTCTCCTCTTCCTTCATGCGCAGTGTATATTTAGAAATCCTTAAATATTCTTCTATGATAACAGGACGTATGAGCGCCCAAACATCCTTGATTCCATCCATAGGGGACACGATGCATATGCTCTCCCCTCTTATAATAAAACTTGTGATACCCATAGTGGTTCTTATCATAGGGGTTGTGATAGGAAAGCTGGTTAAGAGGGCTCTCTCGAGGATTATGAAGAGCACAGGTCTTAACTCTGCGCTTAAGTCATTTAACATGAATTTTAATCTTGAAAATTTTATAGTCCTTTCCGTCACCTATTTGATATATTTCTTCTCTGTACTGGTAGCTCTTGAGATACTTGGGATAGGGACATACTTTCTGCGTGTTGTCACCTGGGCAGTCATACTCTTTGTGCTCATCTCTTTATTCCTCAGCTTAAAGGATGTTATCCCAAGCGCAGTCGCAGGGCTGATTATCCTCGTTAACAGGCTCTTTAAAGAGGGTGACCTGATTGCGGTAAACGAGATGGAGGGAAAGATTAAGAAGATGAACCTCCTCGAGGTTTCGCTTGAGACGGCATCAGGGGACATCCTGATTGTCCCGAACAGCTTCTTCATGAAGAATATAGTTGTTAAGAAAAAGAAGAGGTAGTTCTGATTTTTATTTTCTCTGGAGGGACTCCATTAAACCAACGATGTTCCATATCTGCGTCCTTGTGAAAGCCTGAAGATTAACATCATCCCCTGCTTCCTCAAGCATGTCAAGCGCCTTGTTTATCTTAAAGCTTATCTCGTTATCTTCCTGCAGGACTGCTATTGCCTCGTCTATCCTTGTCTTAACATTTCTGGGCACAGAGATATCGTCCTCTTTTAATTCCTCAAGCGTCTTTATGACCTCTCGTATTTTTTTGTTTACCTCGTCATCACCCATTTTTATCACTCTGCCTGGCTTTTTTAAGGTGCATCAGGGCATCTTTCCTTAGCTCATCCGCTTTTCTTCTTATGTTTTCCTCCTGCTTTTGGAGGGTGGAAATTCTTAGTGTAATAAGCTCTTTCTTCTTCTCTAATTCCTGTTTTAGCTTTCCTTTATCAGAATTGACCATTATGTTCGCTATTATTTTATATGCCTTGGAGGCTGTTGCCAGCTCTTTAAGTGCGCTCTCAACCTCTGCCAGCTGCATCTGGAAGCTCTGCTTCTGGGCAAGTATGTTCTGTAAGCTTTGCTCCATCATCTGAAGCTGCTGTATCTTATCCTCGGTATTTGACATCCTTGCTCCCTTCCTTACTTTAACTCATCAGCTACGAGCCCGCTTATCTTCTCATAAACCGCGAGCATTTTATATGCGGAGTCAAGAGCCGCCCTCAGTGATGTTGCGTCCCCTGCAGAGAATCTTATCTTTGTATTTTCCCCCTGATGAATTATCTTTAATAACGCCCGACTGCCCTTTATGTTTGTTTCTTCGCCTTTGATAGCCCTGAATGCCTCCCCTTTTTCATCCTTTAAGGTAATCTCGCCCTCATATCTCATCGTGCCTTGACCACTACCTTCATCTGGCGTGGCTTATAGAGTATCTTGTTCCCGCAATAGGGGCATCTAACTCTCCTCTTAAGCTGGCTATCATCAATCTCTCTCAGGCAGTAAAAACATTTGTAGAGTACCATTAGTCCTCACTCTCTTCTTTTTCTCCTAATTCCTTCACATCTATTATTCCCTCTTCCTCAACAGAGACTGCTGCGCTTATGCTCTTGGGCTTTTCCACAGAATACGCTTTTGAGGTGAAGAGGCTTCCGCACTTGGAACATCTCCATATCCCTGATGAAACCCGTTTTACAGCCCTCTTAGAGCAGTAGGGACAGGTATAAACCTCTTTCTGCATAGACTCTATCTTGGCTAGTCTTTTCTTAACAGTCCGCCCATACCTGGGCCCGAATCTTTTTATAGAACCAAAAACCTTTTCTGACGCCATTTGACTTCCCTTTCATTCATCCTGATGGGGCTGCCCGGACACTCGCGCAGCGCGTTTCGAACCGGGGTCTTCTGGTCCCAAACCAGAGAGGATGGACCAAGCTACCCTACAGCCCCATAAGCATATTATTTCTTATAGGGGGTTATTGGTGTGTTTATAAAACTTGCGGATAGTCTCATTTGCAATCCCATAACTAACATCCAAGTGCACAAATCATGATTTCAACAACCTTTATATATGATGAGGGGTTGTTTATTAATGATTACAATACAGGGTGTCTGAGTTAAAATGAAGATATATTATGCGAGTCAGTCCTTTTATCCATACATAGGAGGGGTCTCAACCTATCTTCTGAATCTCTGCAGGGAGATGGTAAGCAGGGGGCATGAGGTGGTTGAGGTTCACTTAAGGCCTTTGGGAGAGATGAACCAAGAGGACATTAAAGGGATAGAGGTGCACAGGGTCCCGAGGGAGCCCATAAACAGGAGGATAATGGCTGGTTACAGCAAATTCAAGGAGGCGTTATATGGGGAGCTTCACTCCCCGAGGAATATCTTTAACAAGCCCGCTGACAGGATGGAGGGCTTCATAGAGTTCAATGAGGTTAATGACTACTTCGGCGATGAGCTAAGCGAACTCCTGAGAAGCCAGCCTGCAGATATTGTTCATATCCACGACTTTCAACTGCTTTTCACCTACAAGTATGTGCCGAGAGGCACCCCTTTGATACTCACATGGCATGTGCCCTTCCCTAAGAATATGTCAAGGCACCTCTCTGAGTTCTTAATAGAGCATATGAAGGAATATGATAAGATTGTCTTTTCCTCTCCTTTGTATATAGAAGCGGCTGTTAAGCTCGGCCTTCCGAGGGAGAAGACAGAGCTGATATATCCCCTGGCAAACACAAACCTCTTCAGGGTCCTTGATGTAGACAAGGACAGGGTGAGGGAAAAATACGGAATCCCATCCGATGCAAAGGTTATCCTCTCTGTTCAGAGGGTGGACCCGAAATCAGGCCATGAACAGCTGATAAGGGCATTCAGGATTGTTAAGAGGAGGCTACCTAACTCAAAATTGGTTTTTGTAGGGGGCAGGTCCCTGAGCAACCAGCTAAGCAGGGAAAGAAATAAGATGATAACAGCCGTGAGAAAACTCGCCGATGAGCTGGGGCTTAAGAAGGATGTCATCTTCACAGGGAATATTGAATACTCTGAGCTTCCGGCACTTTACAACAGTGCTGATGTTGTGGCGCTGTGCTCGAGGAATGAGGGCTTTGGATTATCAATTACAGAGGGGATGGCATGCGGCAGGCCTGTTGTAGGCACGAGGGTTGGCGGCTTGATATCACAGATAAGGGAGGGAGAGAACGGCTACCTTGTTGGAGTAGGAGACATAAAGGGCACAGCTGAGCGCCTTATAAGGATTCTGTCAGATGATGAATTAAGAAAATCCATGTCAAGGAAGTCCCTGGAGATTGTCGAGAGAAATTTCAAGATGGAGATTGGCGTTGAGAGGCATTTAATGCTTTACACTAGTCTTATTGAGGAGAAGGATGCCCTTCACCGAATTGAATATATTAACCCCAAGGAGATAAGGGGCATAATCACTGACCTTGACAGGACGATAACCGATTCTCCGCCCGGAGAGGAATTTAATGTAAATGATTACGACAGCGAATTATTTGAACAGCTGAAGGAACTGAATATCGACCTTTTTCTTGCAACAGGCAGATCACTCCATTATGTTAAGAAGCTTTACAGGGCATTTCCCATATGGAGGGGAATCATCGCTGAGAATGGAGCGATAATATACTTTCCCAGAACTAAAAAGACCATTACCACCACTACATCATATATGAGAAAAGCGAGGAGGATTATTGAAGGCCTTAACCTGCCCCACACTAAAATCGGAAGGATTATCACAAGTAACCGCGTTGAGGATAAAAGGCTTGTGAAGAAGAAGCTGGGCAAGCTCATCTCCCACCTGGACTTCATAGAGAATGTTAATGATTTCCTGACTCTTCCAAGGAGGGTTAATAAGGGGGTGGCGCTGAGAATTGTAATGCAGCTTCTCAACATAGACATAAATAAGACGATTGTGATAGGCGACGGGGAGAACGACATTGATATGTTCCTTAATCCCGGATTTAAGATTGCCCTCTCAAACTCAACCAAAAAGCTTAAAAGATTGGCAAATCAGATAATAAATGAACCCTCAACGAGGGGAATCAGGAGTGTCATAAGGAGACTAAGGGAGAAATGATTAAGAGAAAGGTAAGAGGGGAGCAGAAAAGATGATACCGAGGTTGGCTCTTTACAAGAATATCGTGGGTAAGGAAGTCATAGAAAAGATACGGGCGGCTGCAGAACCCCTGAGGGATAAACATGTTGTCCATGTGAATTCCACCTCTTCAGGGGGCGGCGTAGCTGAGATATTAAACACCCTCGTGTTTCTTATGAATGATATAGGGATAATTACAGGGTGGAGGATAATGTTCGGGAGCCACTCCTTCTTTAATATCACTAAGTCAATGCACAATTCACTTCAGGGAAAGAACTGGAGGATAACCAGAAACAGGGAAGAGATTTATTTGGAGTACTGCGAGAGAAATTCGATTGTCCACCATCTGGACAAGCATGATTTAGTGCTTATCCATGACCCTCAGCCGCTGGCAATGATAAATAACTATGTCAAGAAGAACTATTGGATATGGAGATGCCACATTGACCTCTCGAACCCCAATAAGAAAACGATGGATTTTTTTCTTCCCTTTATCAAGAGATATGACGCCCTTATAATATCCTCAAAGAAGTTCAAGATGGGTATAGACACGCCCCAGTTTGTAATCAGGCCAAGCATTGACCCATTGTCAACAAAGAATAAGAAGATAAGCCACCAGAAGGCAAGAAGACTCCTCTTCAAGAGGGGGATTGATTTGGATAAGCCCATAATATCGCAGATATCCCGTTTTGACCCCTGGAAGAATTACTACGGAGTCATCAGGATGTTCAAGAAGATAAGGGAGAAATCTGATGCTCAGCTCGTACTCTTAGGCAATATGGCCTCTGACGACCCCCAGGGGCCGTTAACCTACCATAAGATTATGGAGAAGGTAGAAAACATGGATGATGTTCATGTATTAACAGAGCATAATGATTTATTGGTGAACGCCCTTCAGAAGGAGTCAAGATTTGTCTTTCAGAATTCCATAAAGGAGGGATTCGGCCTTACTGTCTCAGAGGCTCTCTGGAAGGAAACACCTGTTTTGGGGACCAATGTAGGAGGGATACCCCTCCAGGTGATTAATGGGAAGACGGGCTTTATCATGAAGGATGAGAAGGATGGGGTTAATAAGGCCATTAAATTATTAGAAGACGATGAGTTAAGAACAAAGATGGGCAGGAACGGGCATATGCATGTCAAGGATAATTTTTTAATCACCAGGCACCTCCATGATTATATTAATCTTTTTAAGAGGTTTTACCCGCCGCCCAATCTCAAATGATTGCACAAATCATGAGATGCCGGTCTCTCAATTCAAATAAATGATGCTCTTATCATATAAACACAGATGAGTAAGGAGCGAAAATGGGCAGCAGATGCAGAGTCAGGGCCTCAAGGAGTGTCGCCATCTATGGTGATGTGCAGATAGGTGCTGATTCAAGCATCTGGCACAATGCAGTGATAAGGGCGGACCTCGCAAGTGTCAGGATAGGGAAGCGCACGAACATACAGGACTGCGTGGTAGTGCACACAGACAAGGGCCATCCTGTAGTAATAGGTTCAGATGTCAGCGTGGGCCATTCAGCGGTTATTCATGGCTGCACAATCAGGGACAGGGTGATTGTAGGGATGGGCGCGATAGTCATGAATGATGCGGTTATAGAAGAGGATTCAATTATTGGGGCAGGGGCGATTGTTACATCGGGCACTGTCATTAGCAGGGGTAGCGTGGTTGCTGGTGTCCCATCGAGAAAGATTGGGAATGTCAATGAGGGAAAAAAGCAGGAGATACTTCATAACGCAGAGGAGTACATAAAGCTGGCTGCCCAAGAACTTCCCTGCCTGCAATCTGGGAGGGAATGAACACCTTAAACCATCGGCATGCCGACTCCCTGGTCCTGAATAGGCGTCATTTGCGATACGCCTGCAGAAGGGCTAACAGAATGTCCGGTGTCATTCTTATAGGGAATGCTTATGTGTGAGCCAAGATGGTAATCTGCGGCGAGCCTTGCAAGATTTTTTATAATGACCCTGCCCTTCTTTGAAATATCCTCTTTGTTTATTAGGGGGAGGGCAAGTAAAAGGTTTGAATAGCACTCAACAAGTGAGGGCCTTCTCTTATTTATTGCCGCATAAATTCTTGCGGCGTGTTTTATCAGCATGCTGTCCCCCCTTCTCCCCGTCCTGGACGAGCGGATAGTGCTGTAGAGCATCCTGCTCCAGTAGCGCCTCCTTAAGGAGGATCCTCTTAATTCGTATCTCTCTTTTGATAAATTTTGTACTAGAGAATTGCTCATACGCGCCAGCCCATCAGAATATTTTCTCTTAATGTAGCTGTTAGAGTAGAGGGTGTTCAGCAATTCCTCTATCTCCCTGTCTGCTCTTTTGGATGGACTGCTTTCTTCATCTTTTTCACATCCATTAATATACTCCCTGATTATTCCCTCACCCACGCTCAGTCTTTCCCTCCAGCCCCATAATTTCCTGTTCCCATTCTCCTCCTCAATCTCTTCAAGCAGCTTAGAGAGTGTTTTACCGCCTTTCACTAAGCCGGAGCCCCGTCGCCCCCCCTCAGGATGTTCTGCAGGGATTAGCCCTTTTATCTCTTCAGGGGTTGATTTTCCGGAGAGAACATATGAAAGGAGACCAATGAAATATCTTTTTTTTAGATAACTGCTGACGCTGTCCCATCTCTCCCTGTTCTCTCTTAATATTTTTTCATAGCCGCTTTCTTCATCTTTTTTTTTTATTTCCCCGTATTTACTGGCAGAAAATCCTTTATCATTGTTTCTCCTCCTGTTGAAATCCCTGACTAGGTGCAGCACCTTTCTGTTCGAGAGAGTAAACCTGCGATAAATATTAAGCATCCTTGAAGAGTAGCGCATGTTTTTATAGGATGCGTAAGAGTCGATGAAATATTTTAAGGAGGATGAACTGGCGTCCTGCCTTAAATGCCCTGCAAGCCTGCTCGCACCATTCAGAGAAGAGATGAGACTGTTGTTTATTCCCCGGAATGTTGATGATGAAACAGCGCCGACACTTATCTCCTTTGATAGCTCATCCTTCAGCTTTACCAGAGTCTCTAAAAGACTTTTTTCATCATAATTAATCCTCTCATTCCTTTCATCTTTTTCACTGTCCTTATATTCAGCACTAATGCTGTCCAGATAACTCTCCATCTGCCTTATAAAAGAAGAGATTTGCGTAGAAGGTCCTATAAGGCTGGCGGCTTCCTCCTGTTTAAGTGCATAGTTATATACCTCAGCTATTCTGTTAAGCTTCACATATTCATCCTTTATCTGTCTTGCCTTGTCCAGGGGGATTATACTTTCAGCTCTCCCAACAGCTTTCCCAACAGCTTCCTTCCTCCCCTTTTCCTTACCTCCTGCAAGAGACTCAAATGCCTCTCTTGCCCTCCTCCTCAAACTATCTGCATCTTGCTCATTTTTCTTATTACCCCCTATAATATAACTCATGTCGCCCTTCTTTAAGATTGACTCTGGAAGAAGGTCTATATCGATGCCCCGCCTACTGAGGTCCTCTTTAATCTTGCGATAGCTAGCGCTTTCTCTCAGGGATCTCCCTTGAATTGAAACATTCTCACCTATATTCTTAATCACCTTTATAATATCATAATTGACCACCCTTATTTTTATAGGGTACTCTGTGTTTTTCTTCTTGGTGAAAGAGTACCTTCCCGGCCCATCCTGTTGTATTACCTCAATGTATAAGCCCTTGCCTGTTAAGTCGTGGTTATGAAGGTAATTCTGGGTGGCCCTTAGATTTGTAACTATGCTAACCAGCTTTATCGGCCTGTTGTCCTTGTTTTCCTGATTAATGAAGTATTGTATGCGGAAGAGATGCCTGAGCAGGGCATTATCATCCTTACTGTGAAAGGTTGACAGGCTCCCATGGCTATGGAACATTCCGGCTATCTCGTAGTTCTTGCTCTTCATATCTGACACTATTCTCAAAAGCCCAGCAGGCCCCTTCCCGAATATTCCTCCCACGCTCTGATCAGGGACTAAACCCACATAGTCAATAACCCCGTTTTTATCCTTGCCCAGAATTGTGAAAATCTCTATTTTTGACCTTGAGAGGGTGGAGACATACTCTGCATAATTGTGCATCTCTCTGTAAACCCTCGAGTTTATAAGTATCTCTTCCAGTCCTTTATTTCCCTTCCTACTTACTTCGTCAGCATACATGGGTTTTTTCTCCGGCAAGGATTATGCTCCTCTCGTAGAATCTTGCCTTGGGGTTGTTTATGGAGTACATCTGCACCCTGTTCCACCTTGAATTTTCAGCATCGGGGAACACATAATAATTCTGAAGTATCATAAGCTGGTATATCGACGCTACAACATTGTTCATTATCACATTGAGGACGGCGCAGCTCGGGGGGTGCGCCTCTTCTATCGTTGAGAAGTCGTATCTGCAGTCGAAGCATTTGTTCCTGCCCGGGAAGTAGCCCTCTGCATACGCCTTAAAGCCCGTTATTGCCCCTATTATAAGGGGCGTCCTGTTCCTGCGGCTGTACTCGTTAAGATCCTTCTTTGACTGCCAGTTGTCTGTGCACCCAAATACCGCATCATACTTCACATTCTTTGAGAGTTCATTGAGTATCCTCTCGTTGATGAATAGGGGGAATCCTCGAATCTTTCCTCTCCTCTTCAGGTTTTGGGCGCTTATTATATTATTCAGTCTTTCAGAGAGAATCTCTGCTTTGTTCTTTCCTATGCTTCTCGCGTAGAATATCTGCCTGTTAAGGTTCTTTTCTTCAACAGTATCTTTGTCAAATATGTCTATGCTTGCCCCCAGCATGGCAAGGAAATAGGAGAGGGGCGACCCAACACCGCCTGCCCCTGCAACAAGGAACCTTCTCCCCTCAAGCGAGAAGAAGGGATTTTTATTGTTTAAGATAGAGGAGCGGGCTATTTTACGGTAGGTCACTATTGACTCAGCAGAGGGCCAGCCCTCTGAGAATCCCCCTTTCTTAACAGGAAGGAAGGTGTATATTCCGTTAAGAGGCTTATCATATTTAAGGGGGGAGAGTGTTTCCCTAACTGCTTCGGCAATAATGGCTGATGCGGCTGCTGAGGAGATTATGCCCTGTGATTTATCATAGTAACGCCTGAATAGGCGGGGGATGTGCTCTTTATCTTTAATCAGTTCTAAGAGCTTTCTTCTCCTCTCCCCGCTGTCAGAGGGAACCCTGTAAACAAGAACCAAAGAGGAGAGCTCGTCGGATGATGCACTTATAAATAGGGTGCTCCTCTCGTGATGGCCGTTTTTTTCAAAAAGATTTTTAACAAGCTCGTCAGAGAACTTCTTTTTATATTCGTAATTATTGGAAACTTCTATTACCGCGTCTCCTTCCTGAAATGGGAGAAAGAGGGGAGAGGCATGAAATGCGTTAATAGCCGTGTCGCTGTTAAGCATGTTAACGCCAGTATTTATTATCTCCGCCAGTGTCCTCTGGTTTTTCCTTTTCGTGTCATCCTTGTTTTTTGTGTATAGGATTGACGGAGTGTATGCCTCCTGCTCTGAGAAGGCCAATATTCTACCCCTTCCGCTCTTCCTGCCAACGCCTAACGCAGCGAGATAGGTAACTGTATTCTCCAACAAAGAGCCCTCTCCAAAAAGGGATACCCTGCCTTCTCCTAACGCCTTATTGTCAAGCAGGCTCTGGCTTTCATAGTTCATCTTATTTTTTATGCGCTCTTTTAG
>WALR01000159.1 GCA_015522765.1 Candidatus Woesearchaeota archaeon
AACAAGTGATGCGCGCTCTTCGAATACGCATAAGAACCATCACCGAAATCCCAGTAAAAGGAATAAGGCAAATCCCCAGGAGAATCAACAACACAATCAAAATCCACACCCAAAGGCTCCAAACCAGACGAAGGAGAAGCAGAAACATGAACAGAGGGAACAAGATTAACAGGAGCCTCCTCAACAGTGAAGGAGTAGCAGTAAGCCGAGAGGGTATTTCCCGCATTATCAGATGCATCTATGCAGACAGATACATTCTCGCCGTAATCAAAAGGATGGGAGGGCGAGTAATAAACAGACCTGTCATTAACACCGCCGGACAAAATAGGATTAACAACAACCCCGTTAACACGCAGGGTTATCTCCTTCACCCCTGAAACAACATCGCCGACATGAAATCTTATGGGAGAGCTCCTTGAAACACCCGATGCGCCATTATCCGGGTTTCTTGAGAATACAAAAGGAGCGACAGTGTCCAGCACTATTGAGTCAGTTGCAACACTGGATGAACCAGCACTATTCCTGCACTGGAAGAGGACAGTCTTGGAACCGTCCCCAACTGGAAGAGTCCATGACTTGGACATGGGCGAGGAGAACGCAAACCAGGATGACCAGGAAGAACCGTCATTTCTGAGCCTGCACTCATCAGCGTTCTTAGCGGATAATGAAAGGGAGACATCCCTATTGGCAGTGTACTCGTAACCGCTGTTTATTATTATCGACAAGTTAGAGGGAGAATTCTTCGGGCCAAGAGAGATTGTTATTGTGTCGTTTGCTGACGCCCTGTTGCCCGCATTATCATAACAAACAACATAGTAGGTGTTTAGTCCCTCGCTGCCTGTATCAATGTCCCTGCCGTCAAGACCCGCATTCCTGCTTGGCGTAGGATTGTTAATAGCTGCGTAGCACCTCGAGAGCCCGCTGCCGCCTGCATCAGTGACATCCCATGTGAAGTAAATCTGGGTGTCATCATCAACCTCGCCGTGGTCATAAAAGCTGTCGGGGCGAGCCTCTGCATTGCTTACGACTGGAGGGGTCTTATCAACACGGAACTCCACCGGGGAAGAGACGGATGAATGGCCTGCATTATCCTCTGCATAGGCGCACACCCAGGCGTGGCTTGAAACAACAAATGAGCCTCCTGACGAGTAAAAAGACCTCTGCGTCGGGCAGACCCCTGGATTATTGGTAAAGCCTTTGAAAGCGAAGGAGGAGGGAGAACAGCCCTCAGGTCCTGTATCAGTGCATCTAACATGCCCTGTAACATCATGGTTTACCCATGAGGAGGGTGCGCCGCTAATCCATACAACAGGAGCGGAGTCAAGAACCTCCACATAAGAGGAAGCAGTTATATGATCCCCATTGCTGTCCCTCACAGTGCATGAAGGGGTGAAATCCCCTGGTGTTGTATAGGTATGGGAGACCTTGGCAGATGAGGAATCCATTGAGGAGCCGTCATCAAAGTTGAAGTGGAATGAGTAGGGCTTCTCGCCGCCGGTTGCCTGGCAGTCAAATGACACATTCAAGTCCTGCATCCCTGAGTGGGGCCATGCATTAAGCGTGGCATGGAGAGGGGTCGGCGCCGGAGGCGTCGTCTCATTAACATGTATTACAAGAGAATGCGAGTCTGTTTCGCCGCTGCCTGATTCATCGGTAACAGTGCATTTTGCAGTGTAAACACCTGCAGAGGTATAATTATGAAATATAACGAGCGAGTTATCGCTTACAGCACTCACAGGAGAGGAGCCGTCGCCTGCATCAATCACAAACTTAAATGGAGGATTTCCCGATGTCGTGGAGGAACAGGAGAGGAGCACCTTCAAAGGAGCAGTTCCACTCCTTGGATAGGCAAAGAATGTTGCTGAGGGCGGATACGGATTGACAGTTATGGTTTTTGAGTCAGATGCCACATCACCATTAGCATCAGTCAGCCTACAGCTGGCAGTATAAGAACCGTCATTCGCAAAAACATGATGCACACCCTGGGAATAAGCATGAGAGCCATCGCCGAAATCCCAGTAAAAGGAATAAGGTAAATCACCAGGAGAATCAACAACACAATCAAAATCCACACCCAAAGGCTCCAAACCAGACGAAGGAGAAGCAGAAACATGAACAGAAGGAACCTTATTAGAGGGAGGAGGTGAAGGCTGGGCATTAACCTGAATGCAGCCTGTCGTGTCTGAATAGCCATTTGTATCTGTCACCTTAAGCCTGCAGCATCCCTCTGAAACACCTGTAAGGGTCGCGCTGCTCCCACTGGATGAGATTGAACAGTGCGAACTGCCCTCTGCCAGCGCCCACGAATAAGGGGAAAGCCCTCCTGAGACAGAGAAAGAAGCAGAATCCCCCACCTGAATCGTAGCTGTCTGCGGGGAGATATCAACATCGCATACATCTCCCTTGCCGTCACCGTCAGAGTCCGCCTGCTGAGGATTGCAGACGAGCCAGCAGTTGTCGACAACATCTGCGACTCCGTCGCAGTCATAGTCAGAGAGGAAGCCGACGCTGCATCCTGTATGACCGTTGCACCCGCCGTTCCCTGTCGTCTTTGCGTGAACGCCGTGGAGCGCAAGCAGTCCTGCAACAAAGATAAATGTGATGAGTATTGCCAGAGTAAGATTGTCCCTCCTCATTTTTTTCGCCCTCCAATGTTAGCTCTTGCCTTTTTGATTAAATCTCCAAGATTAATCTGGAAGCCGCCGCTATATGTTGTATGCCCTTCCTTAACATAACCGAAATTGCTCGTCTTCCTCTCTGCCCTTCCAAATATTCCTACAGGGCCCTTAGAGAGTGCTGCCTCTATGCTTCTAGAGGATGACCTGAAGCCGATGCCGCCGTTACCCAGACTTTCCATCGCCTTTGCAGCAAGACTGGCGCGGAAGTTTCCGTTAGTATATGCGAGCAGAACGCCCATACCAAGATTGTTAAGCAGGTCATCATACGCCTGGCCGTTCATCTCCTTTCCTGCATAAGCCCCAAGTTCTATAGAGAATCCGCTATCACCGGCATGGTATTTATCAATGGTAAAAACCACTCCGCCGCTGGTTATTCTCTGGTCCCCCCCAATCTCAGATGTCTCCGCGAGTGTCTCGCCCATTACAAAGCCGTGGCTTGCGAGCTGTTCAAGGTTAATGTAGCCGCCCAGACCAAGCATTGAATGGTCGCCAGTAGAGAAGTTCTTTGACGCTTTACCATTAAAGCGCACAACAGAACCATCAAATGTTCCTTCAAGCTCCTCGCCTGTCGGGAGTTTTACAACTGCCTTGCCATTATCAAACACCTGGAGGGAGATGCTGCCCTCATAAGAGATATTTCTTTCCAGGGGGGATGACACATTTAGGGAGAGCTCATTCGGGGAAATTGTTCCGTTACTGCTAAGAGAAACAGAGCTCTTCATGCCATTGGGGAAATTATATTCCTGACCTTCCTCAAGCTGGGATAATCCCAAGCCGAGAGAGGCGCTTATCTTATTGCGTTTTTCTTGTTGATAGGCATCTGAGAGTCTTTCAAGAAGTTTAAGTGTTTTCTCTTCCCTTTTTATTGATTTATCTGATATTCCCTCGAGGTCTGCAGCTATCTTGCCATAACGCGAACTGAGTTTAAGTGCCTTCTCAAACTCAGTCTTGTAATC
>WALR01000160.1 GCA_015522765.1 Candidatus Woesearchaeota archaeon
AATGAGGAGGAGCTTAAAGAGGTTGGGCTGATAGGCGAGAAAAAGGCTCAGAAACTCAGGAAGCTGTTTGAATATGACTACGCAAAGGAGGAGAAGAGACAAACATAAAATAAGTCAAGCACCAAACTAATTTTAAGGTTATAAGGCGGAATCTGGCTTAATGGAGAGAAAAACTACTTCTCTTAATTCAAAGAAAAACATAAAAGAAGAAAAATAAAGAAAAGGCATGGCCCTTAAAGCTCATTAATGGTTATCACATTGACCCTTGTCTCATTCTTCTTTATGTTTGAGTCCATCCCGACGACATATGCTGCGTTAACCTTCTCAGCTGTCTGGGCAATCTCCCTGTTAACCTCGCCGTCAAAAACAACTGCATAAACACCGCTGCCAAGACTCTTAAGCGTCGAGATTAGCTCTGTCAGGGGAACCTTCCCGAGTATGTTGAGGCTTTTGTCAAGGATGTACGCCCCTCTTGTCCCTATGAGGTCCTCGAGCATCTTCTTAAAGCTCTCCTTCTCATGCGAAGTCAGCGACTTGGGCCTCTGAATCTGCGGGGGCCTTGGGGAAGCGGAACTGCTTCTCCTTGCAGGCTCTCTCCTGTTGTTCCCTGCGTCCAGATATCTCTTCTTTCTCAGTCTGTCGGGGTTGCTTGATGTCTGAAGCTCCATCTTTGCCTGCTCTGCTGTAATCCTTGAACGAAGCGCCTTATGAATCTCCTTCTTTGTTATCTCCTCAACCTCCTTGCCGTCAGGCGCCTTTGTTACATAGTCTACATCAGCCACTGAGAGAAGGTCCTTTATTATCAGGTTCCCCCCTCTGTCTCCGTCAACAAATGCCGTTATAATCTTTCTCTTTGAGAGGTCAATTATTGTGTGCGGCACGCTTGTCCCGTTCATTGCAATCGCATTCTTAAACCCGTGCTTAAGAAGGTTTATGACATCCGCCCTTCCCTCAACGACGATTATCTCCTCTGACTCGTCGATGTTGGGTCCTGCCGCGAGCCTGTCCTTGCCGTATTCCTGTATCTCCATTACCCTCACGCTTGCGGCTACCTCGTCGGTAAGCTCCTGGCTGTCGGGGAGGACATTGTCCATAAGGCGCTTGAGCAGCTGCTTCGCCCTCTCAATAACGATGTTCCTCTTGCTTATCCTCACATCCTCTATCTTGTCAATCTTAATCTTTGAGTTGCAGGGTCCAATCCTGTCTATGACTTCAAGTGCGGCTCCGACAATGGCTGTCTCTGCCTTGTCAAGGCTTGACGGAATGATTATCGTCCCTCTTGTCCTGCCTCCGCTGGTCTCAAAATTCACCTCTATTCTTCCTATCCTGCCCGACCTCTGAAGTTCTCTCAGCTCAAGGTCTGACCCAAGAAGACCCTCTGTCTGGCCGAATATTGCGCCTATTACATCAGGCCTGTCAACAACTCCTTCAATATCTATAACTGCATGTATGATGTACTTTGCCGATACAGGGCTTATTTTTGCCATTTTTATCCTCCTCTCATTCTAGAGTTACTATCTTCTTCACAATAATCCTTGAGAAAGACAGGTGAAAAGAACTCTAAATTTATCAATCCTGAACAACAAGCGAATAATGGATTCTGAGTCTTGCACCTGCATCTCCACAATATAATCAAAGAACAAGCTCTCTGTATTTCAAATATCTTATTATGATGAATGTGATGTTTATGAAAGCCTGTTCTTTAAGGGATGCGCCCTTTACTTATTGATTTTATTGTGCTCAATGATTATGTGACAATAACAAATTGGCGCCCGGAACACTAACCCCCGGGTTCATGGCTTGGCTTCGCCGTATGCTCCCCTGGGTACTCTCGTGCCGGGCTTAATTCCCCTACCTGCATACTTATGCAGATAAGGCAATTAAATAGGAGAGTATCACTTTATATTTAAATCTTTGGGTAGCATCTCCTGGTTTCAGGGCCTATCGGCGAATTCCCACATCATATAAAACTGCTTTCTGTATCCCTCAGCATTTTCCCTGTTCTTTATGACCACTGCTATTGGCGGGTCGCCGGTCCATATGAAGAGTACAACAGTATCATTGTATATCATTGTGTCAGTAGGGCTCTCATACCTTGCGGGGTGAAACCTGTAATCGCCAAAGTAGTCCTTAAGGAATCTGCTGTTTGATTTGAGTTTGCTGCTGAATATGCACTTTGCTTTTATCCCCCTCTCTTTCTTTATGCTCTGCCACAAATCCCAGTAGGCGCCCATTACCTCCCTGAATTTGCCGCTGACTCCAAAGTCGAGGTACTCCCCGTTAGGGTTTAAATTGTCAAGTATAGCGTCCATGACTGTCCTTATCCCCCTTCTCCCCTGGTACACCCATACCCCCTGCTTTTTGTTTCTGCTTTTTGCGAGTTCTTCGAGTTTGGGGAGAAGTTCTTTTAAGCGTCTTACCTTATCCTCTTCAAGTCTTAGAAGAGTTTCAGGGAGAGCAGCATTAAATTTTCTTGTCTTTCTAACGAGGACCGTGCTTGCGAGCCCCTTCTCCTGAAGTCTTTTCAGGGCGTCATAGACTGTTGCCCTGTGTAGTTCAGCTTTTTTTATCAGGGGGCCTGCTGATGTGCTTCCCAGTTCGAGCAGTGCAAGGTATGTTTTTGCCTCTGCTGCGGTAAGCCCCATCTCTTCCAGTTCGTTCAGCATTTTATTTATCAGGCAGCCTTCCTATTTAAATGTTGTCATAAACATGACTACACATTCTTATATAATAGGACTACTTAATAATAGTTAAAATGCTGTCCAACAAACACGATGAGGATGAAGGACTGGAAAGCCGCGTGAAGAAAACATACAAAAAGCTCGTGTCTTCAGCAACATTTGGAGCAATAGCGGCAGGCACAGTGCTAACGGGAGGATCAGCTTCCCTCCTTCTGGCGGCAGGATTTAACATAGGAAACTGGCTAGAGAAAAGGAAGGAAAAGAGAAAGGTAGGCATAGCAGACATAAAATCAGAAACGCTAACAGGTCTGATAACAGGGATAATGCACCGCAGAGTGTACCGTTTTCTGCGCTCGATACCAAATGACTCCCTGGCAGGCGCCCTAACGAGAGGCGGCTATGTTCTTGCATACACCCTGCCTTATGTTGCTGTAACAAAGGGGTTGAAATACATAACCCAAAAGTATGCATCCATCCGGACATCTGAAATGGTAAAAAATGTTGTAAGACATCCGTATGCGGCAATAAAAGAAACAATTATCAAAGGGGTGCTCCCTAAATACGCGAGGACAGTTAAAGACACATGGAAAAACCTCGGACTGCCGCTTGTGGCAAACATAAACCTTACACCTCCAAATTATCAGATACCAGTAAGCGTGGCTCTGGGCACTGGTTATAGAGTAATACAGGGAAGAGCATTGAAAAGCGCCTGAGTACTTTTCTCAAAGCTTGAACTAACCGATGCGAAATTTTAAATAATAAAGAGTAATAAAGGCGGATATGGGTAAAGAAAAGGCGGGGATAGCAAGAAAGATTAGTGATTATTCCAGAAGGATTGAGAAGCTTGAAGAGGATATTCTTGAGCGCCTTACAGAAACAGAGAGAAAACTCGTCGAGGAGAACAACTTCATAAGGGGGATGCTCTCGGGAATTGAGAAAAGCATAGAAGAGGAGAGGGTGAGGAGCATAGAGATGTGTCTTCAGGGCGCCTCTTCCGCAAATGACTGGCTTTTAATGAAGGTTCTCATAAGGAAGTTCATAGCTCTCTCTGATGTGTTTTATGACGCACTAAGGGACGAATACAATGAGCTGGACAAGAAGGGTTTGGAATGGATAAAACCGGCAATAAAAGGAGGGGCCACGTATAAGGGGCTTATGGACGAGGCGATAAGGCTTATCGGGGACAGCGGATTAAAAGAGGGGATAGAGAAAAAGCACGGCTCCCTCAGCGTCAAGGGGATTGACGAGGTTATCGGCTACCTCAAGGAGATTGAAGGGTTTGAGAGCAATGAAAGCGCAATAAAAGCGCTCATAAGGAACAAGCTCACGATAATAATGCAGATGGTAAAGGAGGAGAGGGGCATTGCGGAAGGCATAACAAAGGATATGAAAGAAGAGACATTCACCTCAAAATTTAAGGAGACAATAAAAAGAGTGCTCTCACTTTATGATATGCTGAAAAAAGAGACAGCCGAGGAGAACGCCTCCATAAGAGAGATATACTCCCGTATGAAACTGGGAGAAGAGGACAAGAAAATAAGGGAATTAATGGTTCTGTCGAAGAGGAACATAGAGTTCAATAAAAACCTCTCATTAATCTCCAACATCTTTATCACACCAAAGATGAAGTTTCCAAGCGGCGTGTTCGTGAGCTTCCCGGTGAATGAAAACGAGCTTATGAGCATACTCAAGAAAAAGGCAATAGACAGCTCAATAAGGGCCAATAAGGAAAAGCTCAAAGCAGGGAGTTCCAGCTTTGAAACCGAGTTTGTCAGCTACTTCGTTAATAGTTGCCCAAATGAAATAGGGGGGAGGGCAGTAAGGGCGTGCTTTATTTTTCCCATAGAAGAGGTGATAAACAAGAAGTACTTCACATACAGCGAGGAGGACGGGCTGCAGACAATAAAGATTTACGGGAAGCTCCCCTCACCAGCTAAGATAATCGAAGAGGTAAAGGGCACAATGGGAAGCTTTGATGAGCTCAAGAAAAACATCAATATGAAGTTCAAGGAGTGGGTTGAGGAGGCGTCAAAACTCGATAACAAGTTCAATGTCAGCTGGGTGGAGCAGGCGACAAAGGAGATAAACAGGGACTTTGTGAAGAGATGGATAAAAGAGGAAGCAGGCAGCTTTAACGAGGCAAATAAGCTGAGTTTTAATATTGTGCAGTTCCTCGTTGAGGAGAGATACGCGGCATCGCTCATGGATTATCTAATGAACAGGAAGGGGAAAAAGCCCGAGTTCAATGAGAGGGCGTACATAGAGGAGATGAACAGGATGAGCAAGGATGAATTTCTTAGTGTGATAGACAAAGTAAAGGAAAACTTTAGCAGGATAATCTCTGACTTGTCAATGTTCTCTGTGAAGGCGGACACCAGGCAGGAGATAAAAAAAGGGATATTCGTGGCTGACGCGCCGGGCGCGCTTCCCTGGGAAAAGATATTCAGCAATGAGCAGGCAGACATTATGAGATATTATCACGAGGCAGGATCAATTAGCGAGGGCGTCAAAGAGGCTGAGGAGGGGTGCAGGAGCAATAAAAAGAAGAGGAGTTTGAAGCCGGCCTCATTCATAAGGGTATTCAGCTACCTGACCATGCAGCCCCTGAACAGGGCTTAGCCACTAAAGATTCATGAATGTCCTGTAAAAATCCATGAACAATGGCCCCACAACAAAAAATGTGAAGAAGAGGACTATAAGCACCATAATGCCTATTATTATGTTTCTAAGCATGTTCGAGGATTTCTTCGGCAATGGCTTTTCTGTTTCATTTGTCTGTTGCTGGGGGGCTGGCTGTGGGGTGATTTTTGGAGCGGGCTGAGCGGGCTTTTCTACGGCCTGGGGGCGGGGCAGTTCGTTCTCTGATAACATCCGCATATTGCCGAATCCGTCGCTCTCAAAAATTTCAAGACCGGCAATCTGGGACTCTGACGAGTAGTAAAACCTGGAAGCCTCCTCGAGGCTGTCAAATGTCTTCTCAAACTGGTTATTCTTGACAATGTACATCTTTTACACCTCCTCAGGTTGTTGATGCAATCCCCTGATGGACGAGGGTGTTCATTGAGAAAACACCTATCACCAGCAGCATAACATAAACGATGATTGCGAACAGAAGGTTCCTCGCGATGGTCATGTCCCTGTTAACCTTATCAAATCCGGAGTTAACACCGCTTGAAAGAATTGAGAGGAGGGTCACGGTCTCTATCATGTAAATGCCTACAAGCACCTGAAATATTGTGGGGGGTGTTATCTTTGTAAAATTAATAAGGTTTATGAAGAAATTGTCGCTTGCCCCCATGCTGAGCTGGAGCATCTTCATAATGTTCTCAAGCCTCTTTGAAAGCTCGTACAGGGTCTGGATGATTATCAGTGTAAGACTGCCCACGACGGCTGAGAGGAAGGGGGTAAGGAACTTTGCCTGCATATTTATGGAGCTCACTGTCTCTGTCAAAAGGTCGTATATAAGCTCCCGTATATTCTTAGTGTTGTTCAGGTAGACGCTGACCTTGATTGTTATTTTATGAAGAACAGACGCGCCCTTCGACGCCCCCTCAGAGATTATCCACATTATCTCCTTCATGAGGATAGAGGGATATTTCACTATGACCCCGCTCTGCCTGTCAAAGACAGCCTGGGAAAAGGTCTTCCCCTCATTCTCCAGCTTGTCAAGAACATCCGAGAAAAACCTGAATATACTCCTCGTCTTTAAGTTGAGCATTTTGGCCTTCACAATATACCTCTTAAGCGCTATCTCAACCGGGATGTTCTCGGTAAACTCATTCCCCAGATGGAAGAGGGCATCATCCAGGTCGTTCTCTATCTCGACTATCGCATTCCTGAGCCTTAACCGCTGGACGCTGCGGAAGTAGAAGTATATCACGATTCCGAGTGCAATGCCCAGGGGAATTGTCACAGTATTAAACATGGCTGTGGTTGTGTACTCCTCTGCCGGAATCACATTGGCGCCTACAACGCTGCTCTTCAGAAGCATCTTCATGTGGATATAGGAGGGAATGGTGTGGGTGAAGAGCCATATCCATCCCGGAATGGTTATCAGCACGCCGACGACAATGGCAACCTTGAGGACGGGAATATAATATGTTGAGTTCCCGATTTTCAGGGCGTACTTCCCTAAGGGGGGGAGATAAGGATTCTTTGAGAGGTCGGGATAGGAAAACGCCCCAGGGCGCTTCGCGAGTATCCTGTTAGAGAGGAACCAGATAAGGGCAGGTATGATTACAAGATAGCCGAAGAATAAATGGTCTATCCTGACACTGTCAGACATGAATATGCTCATCATAGGGAAGGCTATGAGGCCTATGAGCGGGAGGAGCATTCCAAATGTGTGGAGCATCATCACGGGCATCTTAAGGTCATGGCTGTAATGCTTCATCTTGACATAGGTTGCGTCGAGTATTGACTGGAGAGACTTCTCAAGTATCTTCTCCCTCTCAACCTCATCTCCCTGGTCGGTTATTGAGTGAAGGGTCATAAATGACTTCACAAAGTCAAGGTTCCTCTTAATCCAGAGGTCCATAAACCCCCTAGTAGCTTCGTCAAGGGAGGAGGCCTTCTGCATATCCAGAAGCCAGACCACCCGCTTTAAGTCTTTCCCCAAAGGCCCGTTGAGATGCTGGGTTGCAAAGTAGAGTGCATTCTCAAGCACAGGATTCACACGCATGTATATCGTCATGTAGAGTATCGCGAGTATCCCCTCCTCCTCCGCTCTCATCTTTATGAGCTGGGAATAGAACGGGGGGTAGGTGTAGCTTACATACGCTAGGAAGATGAAGAGGGTGAAAACAAAGAATGCAAAGTTCTTCCAGCCGATTATTGCA
This sequence comes from Candidatus Woesearchaeota archaeon, assembly GCA_015522765.1. Taxonomy (GTDB): domain Archaea; phylum Nanobdellota; class Nanobdellia; order Woesearchaeales; family WALR01; genus WALR01. Next base: position 7,520 of record WALR01000160.1, read on the forward strand.
AACGGAATCATTGCGACGAGCCCGAGGAGAAAGGTGAACACTGCAGAGGAGAGCACCTCATCAGGGGTTACATTAAAGTTGCAGATTTCAAGGGCTTCCTTAAGCTTCTTGCTCGACTTCTCCCCCATCTTAAGGAAGGAGAGATAGGACCTTGCGAAGTGGGAATACTGCTCAAAGAAGGTTTTAAGAGACCTGCTCTCCTTCTCCTCCTTCACAAAATCATGGTAGATGCTTGAGGTCATGCTTATGGAAGCTATTGATGCGCGCTCGCTGTAGGGGCTTAACCTCTCAGCTACCTTCCTCTTTATCGATTCCAATGAAGGTTCCATAAAGCACCTCTTTTAATTAATGGTTGTCCGTGTATGTCTGATTCCAGAGTATCATGACTTCTCCTGGGGAGGGCTTTGATATTGAGAATACCATTCTTGTCATCTTTCTTCTCCCAAGTATCTTGTCCATTAAATGGTATGCCCTCGCCTCCTCTCCCAAAGTGATTGTGGGCATCTCATAGGTGCAGAACGGAAGTGTGTAGCACTTCCTCGCCTCATTCTCTATCTTCATGCAGAGCCTGTCCCCTGATTCCTCAATGTTGTCGTTCCCAAGAATAAATACCTTTGAAACAACAGCGGGGAAGACGAGCGACTTTATCTCCTCATTCTTTACTCCGCCCTGGCAGACGCCCTCCACAGAGGACTTCAAAAGGCTCATGGTGCTCATCGCCTGCCCCAGCTCGTTCTTATACACATACCTCGATATCATGCCGTAGCTGCTCACGAATATCATTGTTCCAAGTAAAAGCCCTGCAATGGTCCACATCCACACCTCCACTGATTCCATTTTAGATGAGAACAACCTCTCCTGCTGAGGGATTAAAGCTTACGACAATCTTATTTGCTGGCACCTCCACCTTTAAATCGTGGGGGATGCTGAGGGCATTATTGACAGCACCCTTATCTGAGAACTTGCCATCGGAGAATATGAGGGTATAGCAGAGCTGCCTCCCCTCAAGCTTGCCCTCCTTTCCCTTCTCATAGCATATCTTCGCGTGCTTCACGACCTCATTGACATACAATCCATGATTAGTGACATTAATAATCTGGTTGTCCAGTGCAACATTCTTCTCGCCTCCGAACATAGTGCTTATGAACCTGTTGCTCTTAAGGGACCACTTGCCTACCATGCCTATTATTATGAAAGCCACTACTGTAGCTATGAATATGAGGAAAATGTACTGCAGCGCCAATGCTCCTCTTTTGCTATCCATTCTTATCACCTTAACAAGCTGGATAGACAAATAGCAATGAATATTATAAAAGTTTCTAAAAATAAGGGCTAGCCATAGAAGATTAACCTGCCAACCCTTACAAGCGTGCTCCCCTCCTCCACCGCAATCCTGAAGTCATTGCTCATGCCCATTGATAGCTCGGGAAGGGCGAGTTTATCGGCGAGCTGTTTCATTCTCCTGAAATACTTTCTCGTGTTCTCTGGCTCTGTGAGGGGCGCAAGGGTCATTAATCCTTTTATCTTAAGATTGGTCATCCTCAACAGTTTTGAATAAAAGCCGTCAGCCTCCTCAGGTGCTATCCCGCTCTTTGACTCCTCTCCTGCTATGTTAATCTCCATAAATACGGGAAGAACCTTCCCCTGCTCATATGCCCTTTCATTAAGCGTCCTCGCAACCTTTAAGCTGTCTATGCTCTCCAC
>WALR01000161.1 GCA_015522765.1 Candidatus Woesearchaeota archaeon
AGATAATGTATGAAGGATTGCCCCTATTTTAAAAAGTTTGTGAAATAAAGAATCATATCTGAATTACCATCGACTCAGCTGCCTGTTCAGGGCTCATGCCCATGAGAATTCCAAGGCTGGCAACATCTCTTGGATTCTTCATATCATAAGCAGAGGAGGCGAATGAGGAGAAGACCATCCTCAGCCCTGACTTGCGGGCTATTTTTATGTTCTGCATCTGCCTTCCAATCAGGTATGCCCTTTTGTCTGCAGGCAGAGAAGAAAGAAGCGAGAGGTTCATAGAGATGACCACCTCCTTCTTGGCGAGTATCCCTGCGATAATCTGGTTGAGCCCTCCCCTCCTGTAATGGAGGCTGTCCCTGCCGTAGCCCTCAAAATCCGTCAGTATGACTCTGTGATTATTACCGCCTGGCAGGGAGTCGGCAATCTTCCTCATGTCCCTTATTTTAGAGATAACAATAATACTCTCCCTGTTCTTCCTTATCTTCCCTATCTCCTTCTCACCCGCCATGAGGGCATGCCTAATCTCTACCTTGTCCTTTCCAATGTGATACGCATCTTCCTTATTCGAGTACTCCTTGTCGTGCAGGACTATCAGCCTGCCTATTCCAAGGGATGATGCATCCTTAATGATATTCTTAATATCCCCCTTATCCACTATGATATCAGTGTATACTCCTTCCTTCTCCTTTACCCTGCTTTTCTCCATTCTACTCTGATGTTAGTCTCCTCCTATTTATCATTTACCCATCCCTCTATGCTCTTATGCACATTATTAATAATCCAGTCGGGTGTGCTTGCCCCGGCGCTTATCCCTATTAATCCCTCTCCCTTTTTCTTAACCTTTTTAAACCATCCCTCATTTAGCTCTGACTCATCAGCCACAAGATATGAATCCTTACAATTCGCCCGGCAGATATCGAACAATTCCTTTGTGTTGCTGCTGTTATGCCCTCCTATCACTACCATTATATCGGCTCTTCTCGACAGCTTCTCTGCGCCCTCCTGCCTCTTTCTTGTGGGCCCGCATATTGTTTCTGCCTTTATGAATCCGGGCAGCCCTGAAGCATTTCCTCTCCCCTCTTCATCCAGCTTTCCGAGAAGAGCATTTATCTGCGCGGGTGAAAGCGGGGAATACTCTGTTTTGAGGATGGCGCTTATTCTGTCGGCAATATCCCTGTATGCGGAAACGCTCATAGTTGTCTGGGAGAGCAGTGCAATTCTCGGGCAGGGGTTTTTCCCTTTGTTCTTCTCTATACTCCTGACTAATTCTTCTGGCCCAACCTCGTCTGCGGATTCGATAATCTGAATATGGGCATCACTGGCATTCTCCCTTATTGACGCTATTGTTGCTATTGCCTCAGGGTGTTTCCTCTTGCCGAAGAATATAAGCGAGTAGCCTGCCCTGGCAAGCGCAATCCCTGTTTTATGGACAATCCTGACGAGGGGGCAGGTTGCATCTATGAGGTTGCCCCTCTCTGTGCTTATCCCCTTCTTCCTCAGTGAGCGATATGTTGACGACACCTCGCCGTGAGCCCTTAAAATGACCATTGACGCGGGGGGTATCTCCTCTACCCTGTCAACGAAAACAATTCCTCTTCTCTTAAGCAACTCGCTGACATTCCTGTTGTGAACGAGTTCGCCCTTTGCATACACCCCTCCTTCTTCATTGCCCCTCTTTAAGGCGGCATTCATGGCGAGCTCCACTGCCCGCTTCACGCCTGTGCAAAAACCAGCACTCTCAGCTATCTCAATCATTATCAACACTATCATCTCCTCATATGACGGAATGTGCATAAACCCCCTTAAAATCCCCCCACCTGCTGGATTTATCCCTAATCAGGTGGCATGCCCTTCTCGCATCTCTCTCGCTTTTATATACGCCAAATAGGGCAGGACCCTTGCCGCTCATCCCGGCTGCCAGTGCTTCCTCTTCTTTAATAAGCGTTATCATTCTGTGTATATAAGGATAAAACGAGTTTGCAACCTCTATGAAGTCGTTGTGTATTGCTCCCTGAATAGAGAGAGAAGGGTCATCATCACTTTTAAAATGAGGCGGATTAATCCTTCCCTTCCTTTCCTCGTCAAGCATCCTGTAGGCATCCTTTGTTGGGATAAATGCCTTCCTCTCGTAGAATATGCAGAAGTGGAGGAACGGAAGACTCACAGTTTTTATAATCTCCCCTCTTCCCTTGGCTATGGCTGCCCCGCCGCCTATGAAGAAGGGCACATCAGAGCCTACAAGAAACGCTCTCTCAACCATCTCCTTATTGCTCAGTTTAAGTGAAAGCACACTGTTAATGGCCTTTATTAATTCAGCTGCCTGGCTGCTTCCAATGCCTAAGCCGACGCCTGAAGGAATCCTCCTCTCAACCTCAACATTTACGCCTGCCCTTATCCTGAATTTCTTCCTCATGATTTCATATGCTTTAATCAGGGTGTTCTCCTCGGGAACATCCCCCCTGACTGTTATCCCCTCTTCTCCCTGCCTTATATCAATGCGGAGCCTGTCTGAGAATGAAACCTCCTGCATAAGGCTCTTTATTTGGTGGAGCCCTGCCTCCGCTTCCCCCACATATAAGTTAAGATTCAGCTTGGCGTTCGCCTCTCTTAGAATAACCATGATAACCACTATTCCCCTCATTAATTGTTAATGGAGATTATATGCTGATACAATAACCGTCGCCTTAATCCCTTTTATGCCGCAGCCCTCCCCGCTTGTGAATGTCAGACCGATTCTTCCTTCTTCTATGCCGAGTATCCTGGACATGCTTTTTATTATCTCCTCCCTGAATGGTTCAAGCCTCGGCCTTGGAGCCATGATTGAGGCAGATACATGCTTTATGCCAAGCCCCTTCTCCTTTAGCATCTTAAGGGCAAATGGGACGAATTCACTGCTTTGTCTCCCCTTATTTTCCTCATTATTTGGAAAGTAATAACCTATGGATTTTCCCCCTGCGGCTGATGAGAGGGCGTTGAAAAGTGCGTGCAGGACAGCATCCCCGTCAGACCACGCCCTGCTTTTAAGTGAGTTGCTTACCTTAACCCCTCCAATGACCAGGCCGCTTTCCCCCTCTTTTTCTGCCTCATCTAGCTCGTGGGAGTCCTCTCCTATCCCCTCTATACAGCTTCCCGCTGATTCAGGGAAGAACCACCCCATAAGTGCAATTGCCATCCTCATATCCTCTATTGTGGTTATCTTAAAGTTTGAGTAGGGGGTTTCAACAATCCTTACCCTTATTCCAGACGCATCTGCCATTTCTGCCTCATCCCTGAAGTTCTTCAGGGCTTGCTCCTTGAAAGACGAGAACATCTTTTTAGCATTATCAAATGAGAATGCCTGGGGGGTCTGGGCGCGGAATAATGAGTTGCCCTCCCATCTTTTAACAAAGTCTCCCTCATCGGATTCCTTAAGTGCGTCGTTAATCCTCGCCGCCAGAATCGCAGCCCCGCCTGATAAAGCCGCCTTCTCGAGCTCAGTAAGGTTTTTTTTATCGACAAATATGTTCGCGGCATTATGAAACATCACTACCTCCTCTTCATCAGGATTAAACCGGCTTATCATATTAAAGCCTTTTAGCGAGGATAACCCGCGGCTCTCCCCTCCCTCTGAAACAGCTATCTCCTTAGAGATTTCTTTTGAGAGGGCGGATGCAATTATCCCTGCTTCTTCAACTAATTCAGGGGGGACAACCCATACAAACCCTCTTATCTTAATCCTGCTCAGGGCTATCGTCGCCCACTCAATCATGCTCCTTGAGTAGAGCTTAACAAACGCCTTGCTTCCCCTCCCAAGACGCTCTCCTTTTCCGGCTCCAAGGATAACCGCGAGTGTCACCTTCTCCTCTCCTCCACTATTCGGTTAACCTCTTCAACGAGTCTTTCAACTATCCTGTCAGGGCTCACCCTGTCAATAATCTTATCCTTCCTGAAGAGTATACCCTGTCCAAGCCCGCCTGCAACCCCTACATCTGCGTGCCTCGCCTCCCCTGGGCCGTTGACAGGGCATCCCATCACTGCCACAGTGATGTCCTCTTTTACACCGGAAAGAGCCTCTTCGACCTTTGCCGCCAGCTTTATTACGTCTATCTCCGCCCTTGCGCATGTGGGGCAGGAGACAATCTTAACCCCCTTTCTTAATCCAAGAGAGGAAAGCAGCTCCCTGCCTGCAGCCACCTCCTTTAAAGGATTGTCAGAGATGCTTATCCTTATAGTGTCTCCTATCCCCTCCCTTAGAAGGGTGCCTATCCCTAAAGAGGAGCGTATGAGGCTCTGGGTAAGTGGGCCTGCCTCTGTGACTCCCAGGTGGAGGGGGTAGTCGCACGCCTTTGCAATCCTCTCGTTTGCCCCTATCATCTCCTCAAAGTTGCTTGATTTTAGGCTGAGCACGATGTCCCTGAAATCAAGGCTCTCAACAAGTCTTAGGGCTTTCATTGCAGAATTAAAAAGTCCCTCCTCGACAGGCATGCCCCTGAACTCTGCCTCTATGCTCCCTGAGTTTACCCCTATCCTGAGGGCAATTCCGTTCTCCCTGGCAGCCTTAACAATCTGCCTCACCTTATCCGCTCCCCCCGCATTCCCCGGGTTAAACCTTATCTTGTCAACATAGGGGGCTGAGAGAATTGCGAGCTTATAATCAAAGTGTATGTCCGCCACAAGAGGGACATTAACCTCTCTCCTTATTCTTCTAAGGGCGTAGGCAGACTCCCTGTCAGGAACAGCCACCCTCACTATGTCTGCACCCGCACCTGAAAGTTCATTAATCTGCTCAATGCACCCCTCTGCGTCTCTTGTCTTAACAGTGGTCATGGACTGCACTGTGATTGGCGAGTCGCCGCCTATGTAAACATCGCCGACCCTTACCCTTCTGCTCCTTCTTCTTTTACCCATTAAATCCCCCACTGATTAAGAAAACAGGAAGATATTAAATCTTTCCCATAAGATTAATAAATAACCAGCTATTCTCCCTGCTCATGAGGGTAAAAAACCACTTTTCCCAGCTTTTTGACACCATAAGCAGTTCAGGGAGATAGACTTCTGCGTTAAGCCATTTATAATTCATACTTGCGGGGATTGATAATAATGAGGTATGTAAAGGATTTCCATTGGAGTAAGGGGATGCGCATAAGGGGGATGATGGACTCTTTCTCTCATCTCGGCTTTCAAAGCATCCAGCTGGCCAACGCGAGGGACATCATTGTTAAGATGAAGAAGGAGGGCGCCAAGATATTCCTCACATTCACCTCCAACATGGTCACCTCAGGTCTGAGGGGCTTATTTGCCCAGCTCGTCTCCCTTGGAATGGCGGATATACTCGTTACGACTGCAGGGGCGATAGAGGAGGATATAATGAAGGCTTATGGAGAGCGCTTCCTTATAGGGAGATTCTCGGCTGATGATGTTGAGCTCTACGAGAAGGGCGTTAACAGGGTGGGGAACCTCTTTGTGAGGAATGAGAGCTATGAGAAATTTGAGGATGTTATGGGCGGACTCTTAAAATCCATTTATGAGAAGAAGCCGAGGTGGTCTGTTTCAGAGATGCTTAGGGAGTTCGGACTCTCTCTTAATGATGAGCATAGCATACTCTACCAGGCAGCCAGGAGGAATGTGCCTGTATTCTGCCCTGCAATAACAGACGGCTCAATAGGCTTTCACCTCTACATGTTCCAGCAGGACCACCCTGACTTTGTTGTTGATGTTGTTGAGGACTTTAAGAGGATACTCTGGAGCACCAGCTATGACGATAAAAAGGGGATAATCTCCCTCGGGGGGAGTGTGTCAAAGCATCACGCCCTGCTTGCCGCCCTCCTCAACGGCGGGATGAACTATGCGGTTTATCTCACGACCGCGCATTCCTCTTCAGGGAGCATGAGCGGCGCAACAACAGACGAGGCGAAGAGCTGGGGGAAGGTAAAGGATGACTCAGATGTTTCAACAGTGATAGGTGATGTTACTATAACCTTCCCATTAGTCATTATTTCCGCCCTTGATGAACTATCGGATGAGGGGGTTATAAAGGGATAGCGGTGGGATTATGAAGTGCAATGCCAGGTTCATACTCAGCAGGAAGGCTCTGCTTGCCCAGTACAATCTCGTAAAGGAGCTTGCAGACGAGGTCTCCTACAGCGTTAAGACAAACCCTGTGGTTGCGGTTGTTCTTCAGGAGCTCACAGGAGCAGGCTTCAGTGTCCACTCAACAGAATATCTGAAGTTGATTAATGACCCTTCAAAGGTGTGGTTTTTCGCCCAGGCATGGAGCATTGCAGAGATAAAAGAGCTGTTTGATAGGGGGGTGAACAGCTTTGTCGTTGACAACGAGAATGACTTAAAAACGCTTCTCTCCTTTCTTGATATGCATCCGGATGCTGAGATAAACCTGCTCTTAAGGATGAGGGCAAAAGAGCACACAATAAAGACAGGGAAGCACTTCGTGCTCGGCATGTACTCCTCAACCGTCAATAAATGGCTGGGAATTCTCCATGATAAGGGGCAGATAAAGAAACTGGGCGTGCACATCCACAGGAAGACCCAGAACATAAGTGAGTGGTCCCTTAAAGAGGAGATTAGTTCAATATCTGAGGAGAATCTGAGGAGGATAAGCATTGTTAATATCGGAGGGGGCTTTCCCGTGAAGTACAGGAACTCAAGGCCAAGTATGGCTCCAATAATCGGCAGGGTGAAGGAGTTGAGGAGCTGGCTCAATTCAAGGGGCATAACCATGATTATAGAGCCTGGGAGAATGATTGCCGCCCCTGCTGTTAAGCTAGAAGCCAACATAGTGAACATCTACGAGGGCAGCATTATCGTTGATTGCTCTGTTTATAATGCGGCAATGGACACATTTGTTGCTGACATACGCCTCGAGGTTGAGGGGGAGTTAAGTGAGAATGATGAGGGAGCAAAGCCATACACCATAAAGGGGTGCACCCCTGACTCAATGGACATAATAAGATACAGGGTTTTCCTCAGGAACCCGGAGATAGGCGGCAAGATTTATTTTATTAATGCAGGAGCATACACCTACAGCACGGACTTCTGCGGATTAAAAAAATTAGAAACAGTGATTACTGACTAGCATTCTTGATGCTCATGATTGCGGCTGCCAGGTCTCCATTGTTCTCCTCAAGCGCCTTCCTTGCCTCTTCCTCTGACACCCCTGCCTGTTCAGAGACGGTCTTAACATCATCATTACTTATCTCGGCGGGCTTGTCTTCTGTCTCCCTCTCAACTGCCTCCCCTGTTATCTGCCAGCTCTCCTGGCCCATCATGTTTACCTTGGCTACAGATGGATTATTAATCACTATGACTCTGTCAGGGGTTCTTATTATTACCTCTACTGCAGGTATATCCACCTGCTTCATCCCCATTCTCTTCATCATCTGGCGGGCCTGTCTGGAGTTTATTCCCGGAAACATCTTATTTACCCCTCGCGTTTATCATATTCCTAAGAGAGAATTCCCGTATATGTTGAGAAATATTATTATCCCCGCGATTATGACTATTAATGCAATGACATGCCCTGGCTGGAGCTGAACCTTGCTCTTATACTCATCGAACTACCTTACTATGCCTCCTATCCCTGAGGGCATTGATATCTTATCGTTCTTTGCCATAACCCTTAGAATGAGAGATTAATATTTAAATTTACCTATTTGAGGACAATAAGGAATAA
>WALR01000162.1 GCA_015522765.1 Candidatus Woesearchaeota archaeon
ATATAAACAAAACAATCAGAGAGATAAGGGATTATTATTCGTCAATTCCAGACAGCCCTGATTTAGAAGAAACAATAAGTGCATCTGCAACTTTTGCAGTGTTAACAGAGTACATCCTGACAAAGAAATATGACGGGTGGAAAGAAAAGGAAGAAACTCTGAAGAATATGCAGATAGAAGGGAGATACGATTCCGAACATGACCCGCATTCCAAAATAATACAAAATATGAAGAATTTTCTTTCACTTTACGAGTCCCTTGAGGGCGTTCTCAAGAGGAAGAACAGGGGTTATTTCAAAAAAGAGCTGTTTGATATACTCATGAAGAGCTACGCTGCAAGTGCAGTAAGAGATGATGAATTTGCTGATTTCCCCAAACCTGAGGTGCTTAATGAGAGAATCAGCAGATTAATACGAGCGGCTAATAATGAGCATGAATACTCCAAACGACTCAAAAAGGAGGGGAAGACAAACAGGGCGCCGTCATTAACCAGAATTATGAATGATATGTCTCTCTACCTCGACGGTTATGACCTGTTTAATAAAACCTTTGAGAAAAATAAGCCCTTTATTAAAGATTTTTTTCAGTCCTACTCTGCACGGAAGAGGATTGTAAGGAGTCTGGCAATTAAGAAAGTTGTGGAAGAAAATGGACCCTCTAAAAAAGATATAACATACGCATTCATGGATGCCTACCTCGCCAACGAACTCCACCTCTACTCAAACAAACGAACAAATGGCAGACCGCCTGCAAGAGAGAGAATCCTGAACGAGCTTATAGGGCAGGGCTACAATGATTTTGACAAAAGCTTTATGGGGATAGTTAATAAGATAAAGAAGACAAGAGGAGAAAAGGGGATGAGCTATCTCACGGCAGCCGATTATGTTCTTAATAAGAGGAAAGGATTTAAGATAGATAAACCAACGACAAAGAATGTTGATGAGAATATCGAGGAGAAGATTAAAAAAGGTGGGATATTCTCCAGGATTACTAAGAACAAATGGAACAGAGATAAGAAGCGCGCCAAGAAAGGATTCTTCTCAAAGATTTCCAGATTAATAGGCGTTATCACAGATCCCTACTATGACAGTAGGGTTCCTGCTTTCACAGTGGACAAGGGCAGGTTTTAAGCGCCTATTCATCAGAATTCTTTATCTCTATCCCTAGCTCATCGAGCTGTTTCTCGTCAACACTTGAGGGCGCATCTTCCATTAGGGCTGTGCCGCGCTTGTTCTTTGGGAAGGCTATAACATCCCTTATACTGCTGCTCTCGGTAATCATTGCGACAAGCCTGTCCAGGCCATATGCAATTCCTCCGTGGGGAGGCGCGCCGTAGCTGAAGGCATTAAGGAGGAATCCGAATTTTCTCTCTGCGGCCTTCTCATCTATCCCCAGAAGCCTGAATATCCTCTTTTGAACATCCTTATCATGTATACGGATGCTCCCCCCTGCAATCTCCTCCCCGTTTATAACCATGTCGTAAGCCCTCGACCTCACCCTTAAAGGGTCCTTCTCTAACAGGGGGATATCCTCATCGAGAGGGCTTGTGAAGGGGTGGTGCGTCGGTGTGATACCGCCCTCTGCGTCAGTCTCGAAAAGCGGGAAGTCGGTCACCCATAGGAATGAATCCTCATGGCCGCCTATTAAAGCCGCCAGATGATTCCTCAGATAGCCGAGGGAGTCGTTAACAACCTTCCTGTTGGTGTCGCCGACAAAAAAGAAGCTCCCCTCCTCAATACCCGTAAGCTCTGTCAGCTCTTTGGCGTCCACAAATTTTGAGAGTGTGCCCTTAACTGCTCTCTTTCCATCCTCTTTCTTAACTGAGAGCCAGGCCAGTCCCTTCGCCCCGTAGCTCTTAACAATGCCCTCAAATTCCGAAATCTCCCTCTTTGAGAAGTGGGCCTTCACAGGCAGGAGCTTTATCAGCCCTCTCTTAGCTATTGAATTAAAGATTTTGAACTCTGAAAGGGTAAAGATGCCCGTGACATCGAAGAGCTTTTCCCTAAGCCGTAAGTCGGGCTTGTCAATTCCGTAATCCTTTATAGCCTCATCGTATCTCATCCTTCTGAATGGAGTCTTAACATGCTTTCCAAGGATGTTTTTCCATATGTAGGCTACAAGCTCCTCATTAAGCCTCATAATGTCCTCCTCTTCCACAAAGCTCATCTCAATGTCTATCTGGGTGAACTCGAGCTGTCTGTCAGCCCTGAGATCCTCGTCACGGAAGCAGCGCGCAATCTGAAAGTAGCGGTCAAATCCTGCTATCATGAGAATCTGCTTGTACATCTGCGGGCTCTGGGGCAGGGCAAAGAAGCGGCCCTTTTTTATCCTGCTCGGAACAAGAAAGTCCCTCGCCCCCTCGGGCGTGCTCTTCGTAAGCATTGGGGTTTCTATCTCCAGAAAATCCTCTGAGTCGAGGAAATCCCTCACCGCTTTTATTATCCTGTACCTCTTGATTATCCTCTCCTTCATGGAGTTCCTCCTTAAATCAAGGAACCTGTACCTTAACCTTGTCTCCTCGCTTGAGGTTGTATCCTCCCCCATGTCTATTGGAAGCTCATCTGAGCGGCTTAGAACGCTGAAAGATTCTGCATGAACCTCCACTGACCCTGTCTTAAGCTTTTTATTGGGCGCGGGCTTCTTAACGACCTTTCCCCTAACCATAAGGACATCCTCAGGCGAGAGGCTCCTTGCATCCTTTGCTTCAGGAAGAACTATCTGGGTCATGCCGTACCTGTCCCTCAGGTCAAGAAATCCCACATTGCCGTGCTCCCTCACGCTGTTAACCCAGCCGCATAAAACAACTGATTTCCCCTCGTCGCTCTCCCTGAGCTCCCCGCAGTTGTGTGTCCTAAGCATGGATATCGTTTCTCCTAATAGCTATATAATCTTTGTGTTTTTATTTAGCTCATTAGGCGTAATACCTTTTATTGGAGGATTTTTGCACCCTGTCAAGCCTGCTGTCCTCCTTGTTTATCCTGGGCCTCTTGCTCTTCGCATCCCTCCTGAGGGTTATCCCCAGTTTTGAGAGGAAAAGATTCATTCCTTCCTCCATGCTTAGCGGCCCTATTGACTCTCCATGTATAGAGGGCTCCCCCGAGAATACAATCAGGCGCTCGGAGATATAATCTATGAATAGCAGGTCATGGTCGACTACAAGCGCCGATGCCTCCCTGTTTCTGACAAACTCCCTTATAATCCTTGAGAGCACAAGACGCTGTTCAACATCAATGTAGGCGGAGGGCTCGTCAAGCAGGTAGATGTCCGCCTCCTCGCTGAGAGTCCTTGCAATCATCACCCTCTGGAGTTCGCCCCCTGAAAGCTCAGAGAGCTTTCTCTTCATGAGATAGTGGACATTGAGGGGTTTTACCAGCTCGTTTTTATACTCCCTGACTGCCCTCTTCAACACCTCTTCCACGAGCTTATCATCCGCTTCAAGGTACTGGGGCTTGTAGCTTATCCTTATGTTCTTGTCAATCTTCCCCTTATCAGGGTCCATCTCTCCCGAGAGAATCTTGATGAATGTGCTTTTGCCTATCCCGTTCTCGCCAACCACTCCTATGACCTCGCCCTTCCCGACTCCTCCCGGAGCCACATTGAGAGAGAATTTTCCCAGCTTCTTTACAAGCTTCTCCCAGTGTATGACATCAGCCGCTCCCCTCGCCGCAGGAGGCGGCTTTTCCTCTATCTTTATCCTGTGGTCCCTGAAGCGCACATTCTCCTCTTTTATGTATCCTTCAAGAAAGGTGTTTATTCCCTCGCGCACACCCTTCACTCCTGAGACCACGCCGAAGGCGTATTCCTCCCCGTACATTATATGAACGAGGTCCGCCATGTAATCCAGAAGTATTAGGTCATGCTCCACTACAAGTGAGGACTTCCCCTCGTCTGACTGCTCCCTGATAAATTTAGCAACGCTCATTCTCTGCCTTATGTCAAGGTAGCTTGACGGCTCGTCGAACATAACCGTTGACGCCCCCTTTAAGACAGAGGATGCTATTGCAACCCTCTGGAGCTCACCTCCTGATATCTGGGACAGCCCCCTCTCAAGTATCTTGTCAATCTCAAGTCTCTTCGCCAGCCTGTCAATAGCTGAACGATTCCCCCCTGCCTCCCGGCTTATCTTAAGCAGCAGCTCTATTACCTTCCCCCTGAACATCTTGGGTATCATCTCCACCTGCTGGGGCTTGTAGGAGAACGATGCTCCCCCCCTTGACAACTCCTCGAAGTATGCCTGCGCCTCGCTCCCCTTGAAGAATTCTGCAAGCTCCCTGTAGCCTGCCTCTTTCCCCTCCACGCCGAGGTTTGGCTTAAGTATCCCGCTAAGTATCTTTAATGCTGTGCTTTTGCCTATCCCGTTAACGCCGAGTATTCCTATCACTTTCCCTTTTCTTGGTATGGGGATTTTGAAAAGGGCAAACCCGTTCACCCCGTAGCGATGGATTGGTTCAGATTTTAGCTCCTCGGGAAGATTGATTATTTTAAGGGCGCCAAATGGGCATTTTGTGCATATGCCGCAGCCCGTGCAGAGAAGCTCGTCAATCTTCACCTTTCCATCTGCAGGCTTTATGCAGTCCTTCCCTGTCCTATTAACAGGACAGGCCTTCATGCACCAGTAGCCGCAAGCCTGGGGGTTGCACCTTTCCTTTATCAGAACAACTATTCTTCTCATAAGCCCACCTACACAACAAATATTAAATCGTCAGGCCAGTCCTTTTTTATCTTTCCCTTCTCGATATTCACCTTCAAGATATAATTGTGGAAGAACCTGACATCCTCAAGTATCCTCATGGTGTGTATCTTCATTATTGCATCCTTCCCGAAGGACTCCTGGAATGAGGGGACGATTACGCCGTTAAAGTTCTCTACTATCTCGTTGTCGCTTGTCCCCTCAAGTGTCATGAACAGGGCGAGGTGGCCGTCAACCTCCGCCACCTGGGAGGAGCAGATTATCTCGGGGAATCTCCCCTTTACCCTGGGGTTTTTCTTGACATCATTAATAATTGTCTCCTTGGTTATGCCCGTCCTGAACTTTATTATGTAGAGATGTTTTGCCATGAACCTTTTTATCCCGTCCATATCTGTATTGACCCTTACAAAGTAGTTTATGACTCCCTCCTCCTCAAGCTTCTTCCTCTTCCTGCTCACAGTTCTTATAGGGACTCTTGTGCTCTTCCCTATCTGGTTGTCGCTCATTCGCGGATTCTTGATTAGGGCGCGTATTATCTTCTTCTCCTGCGGATCGATATGTCTCATATTAAACACCTCTCGCACTCATTTAGTCAATTTAGGACAATAGGAAGTGCTAATACATATAAATAGGTTTTGTGAATCTGCATTCAGGGGGAGTAAAAGTGCCAGATATAAAACCAGGAAGATTGTTGATTCCCACAGAAGAGGATTTTCCCACCCTACCTGATGATGTCGGCACCGAGGAGTATTGGCGGGAGATGCTAGCCTTAGACAGACCAAATTCTGCAAAGCTTCTCAAGGGTCCTCTTAATGGATTAGAGGGGTTAATAGCGGGATATATGGGAGAAAGAGTCTTAGAAGAGATTTCTGACAAATACCTAGTTGTAGAGCAGAGATGGAAAGGCGGGGGGAGAATCGGAGTAATGGGCTTATATGATGTTCTTCAGAGCGCTGGAATGAATTTAGGTAAATACCCTCCTTCATTCTTCCCGACAGAGAAGACAAGAACAGCCAAGATTGAGGAGAGAATCGAGAGGATAGAGGCAATGAGATGGGGAAGGCAGAACCTGAACTTTAGGAATATACTTGCGGGTGTCGAAAATCCTGACCTGCTTGATTTTCTCGTCGCTTTCTCAGCTGAGAACAAGCCGTACAGGAGCTACGCCTACAATGATGGGGCAGAGGAAGAGAAGGTTAACATCTACCTTTTATCTCCTGATGAAATGCCTAAAAATATTGAAGAAGCACTCAGAAGTAATGTTGCCTATGTCCTTGACGGCAACCATGGGGCAGCCACAAATGAAGCCCTTGCCAAGAGGATACTTAAGGCTATGCCGCCCTCTAAGAGGCTTACAGCTGACTTCCCTGCCAGATTTGGACTAGCTACCTTTGTCCCCTTCGGCGAGGGCGGGATAAACAGTGAGCAGTTCAGGGGCTACCACCGCATATTCACAGGAGACGCCGAGGGAGCAATGCAGTTAATTAGTGATAATTACTTCACTAAGTCTGCCATTAAGGGGGATACAGAACAGATATACGCTGATTGGAACAAGAACCATAAGGATAAGGAGATTCTGATGGTGAAGGAGGGTGTTGTTTATATTATCACGCCAAATGAGAAATTAAGGGGCTCTTTTGAGAAGAAAAGAGGGTTCTTTAAGGAAGCATTGGACCACGAGCTGCTTCACTTTGCACTTGAAGAGTCCCCATCAGAGGATAAAGAGTATTGGGATTTCAATTACGAGGCAGGAGGGGCTATTAAGGCCGGGCGGGATAATCTAGTCTTCTTAGTAGGGGATCCATCCCAGGAGCAGATAGTTGCCAGGCTTAAGCTTGTACCAAAAATGGGTGTTACTGGGAACAAGGCTTATTACATTGCACATAAGCTGCCTGAAGGTTTCGCATTGCCTGTAAACCTGGCTTCATCTGGAAATGTTCAGCTTTATAACCCTGCATTTGAAACTATGTACCGATTAAGAAAACAAATG
>WALR01000163.1 GCA_015522765.1 Candidatus Woesearchaeota archaeon
AAACTTTTCTGTTTACTATTTAAAAATGGTTAATGATTAGCTTCTCATCCACCTCACACCCATATAAACAAAGGGTGTGTCGAGAAGGGCAAACCCCACTTTTAAGAGCCAGTAGGGGATGATGAGGGTAATTATAAAATAAACATTAAACTTCGGGTTAATCTTATAGAAGGCGATAAACATAAACACTGTTGTGTCTATTAGCTGGCTGACTATGGTTGAGGCGTTATTCCTTAGCCAGAGAAACCTCCCCCGTGTTTTCCTCTTCCAAAAGTGGAATGCCCACACATCGTGGGACTGGCTTATCAAGAATGCAATTATGCTTGCAACCATCATGCGGAGGGTGGCGCCGAATATCAAGGAATATTCCTTCTGGTTCCCCCACTGGACATTCGGGGGAAGCCAGATGGAGAACATCGTCATAACAAGGGTTATTACGACTGCAAGCAATCCGAGCTTTACAAAACGCATTGCCGCCTCCTTGCCCATAACCTCTGCCACAATATCGGTTATTAAGAATGTCGCAGGAAAGATGAATATCCCGACTGATGTTCTTATGCCGAAGAGGGTGGTTATCTTTGTACCGAGGAGGTTTGCCAACACAAGCGCAAGAATGAAAAGCATTAATAGAAACTCGTTTTTTGCCTCCAGCCTCTTTTCGTCTTTCACTTCCCTCATATCTATCCTCTGCATTACTTAATCAGTTGTTATCCTTTTCCTCATCAAGCGAGACTGCCCTCTCAAAAACCTCTTTTAGCTTGTTTTCCTTGAAGTCTGTGAGCAGCTTGTTGTATTTCTCAACGAGATTGTTATGCTTCTCAACTAGCTGCCTGTATTTTTCCTCTGTCTCCTTCCTCAGCTTGTGCTCAAGCTCATATAACTCCCTGTATTCCTCCACGGATAGGTCCTTCATACCAGCACCTCCCCTAATTTAATATTTAAAGTTTTCTATGAGGTCTCTATGCTTCTGATTTCAGAAATGTTTAAATATAAGGTGCTTAATAGTGTATTAATATACATAAAAATATACTGATTCATGTTTTATGTGTGATGCCAAAATGATAACAAAAACCTTTTCGCAGTGGGCAATAGAAAAAAGAATTGACAAACACATAAGAACGGCACTCCCCTATGCCCTCAGAGCATTAAAGGTAAACCTGAACATATCAAGGGACGAGAAGCTCTTCTTAGTAGGCGACTTCGGCGAGAAAAACTTCAGGGCAGCACCCATATTAACAGCAGCGTACGCACTCGCAGCAAGAAGACTAAAGCTGAACTACCGCATAATAATGAGGAAAGGGGAAAGCCCCGGAATGCATGAATATACGCCTATACTGGAAGAGATACTCTACTCGGGAAGCGGCAACGCGGTCATCTCCTCCCTCTCAAAGAGCTTCTCCCTAACAAAGCCTTTGGGAAAGAAGATGAGGAGATTCTTCTCAGAGAGAAACCATAAGTTCATCACGACCCCTGGGTTGGGAACACTCCCTACAGAGAACATAATAGACCTGCTTGAAGCAATGAGCGTCAACCCCTATAAGCTAAGGAAGGTGGGCAGGTTCATTAAAGAAAGGCTTGACAGGGGAAAGACGGTTAAGATAATAACAAGAAGGGGCACAGACCTTACATTTAACATAGAGAATGATAGGGCTTTGATAAACGACGGGGTATACACAAAGAAGGGATCAGGGGGAAATCTTCCTGCAGGTGAAACATATATCCCGTTCTACAAGGCAAGCGTCAACGGCATCGCAGTCATAGACGCCTCTGTAAGGGTGAAAGGAAGAACGCTGCTCACAAGAAAGCCCTTAATACTGGATATAAAGGAGGGGAGAGTTATAAGGGTTAAGGGGGAGTATGCTGCAGCACTAGTAAAATCGTTTAAGGACGACAGAAACCTGGCCAACTCAATCAGGGAGAACAACAGGATTGTTGAGCTTGGTATTGGGACCAACCCAAAGGCATCAGTCATTGGGCCAAACCTCATAAATGAAAAGACATTCGGAACTGCCCACATCGCCGTAGGAAACACATCAGGGGTGTTCGGCTCTGTGAGGCATCCCATCCACCTGGACCAGGTGTTTAAGGATCCCCTAATAAAGATTGACGGCAAAACCCTGAACTTCTTCCCCTGCAGATAGCCTTAATCCTCGCTCTAATCCTTTTTCCGGGCTTTTTCCCTGGGCTCCTTAGAATGGAGTCTCTTATAAACACCCTTACTCTCAAGAATTCTTCTTACCCTGCTGACAAAATCATCTGCCTCTTTGTAGTATCTCTCGAATTCCTCTCCTGTAACATTGTTTATCTCCTGATGGATAATCATCTTGGCGAGTTTATAGAAGCGCCTCATAATTGTCACATAGCGCTCCTCAAGGATGTGCCTCTTAACGAGCTTCTCGTGGAGCAGGTCTGCAATGTGGCTTGGGCTTGGGGGCACCTCCCCTGCATTCATAAGAGCGGCATGCGCAGAGTCTATAACACCCCAGTAGAGGTCAACCGTTGCCTGGAGCAGATGCCACCTCGCATTGTGAAGACTCTGGGGCGCCTTGGAAAAATAGCTCCACACACTCTCAGGTGTGGGCCTTATCCTCCCGGATTCAAGAAGGGCCTGGAGGGGGTAAAAAAATCCTTTGTCAATTATGGCGAGCCCGTCCCTTAGAACATTCACAATCACAGGGTCCCCGGCGCGCACATACTCCCAGAAGGTTGACAGTTTAAGGGTTGTAAGGTGGATTCTCTTTGAGGTCTGGGCGACAATTTTTGACATTATGACGCGGTAGGCCTCAATTAAATCAGGAGTCAGCTCTATCTCAACATCATCCACCACGACGAGTATGTCTATATCCCCTCCTTTATGCACCTCTTCTCTGGCAGTGGCGCCAAAAAGAACAACCGCCCTGAGAAAATCCCCGAATTCCTTGTATATCCTGCCCGCAAATTCATAGGCGATATCCTTATACTCCTTGATGTATAAATCACTGTACCTGGTTTTTTCTCTTCTTTTAATCCTGCTTCTCATAGAACACACCTTTGCACCATCATTTAATAAATTTTGTAACTATTAACAAATCATAAAAGTACTTGATGCCCATACACAGAATAAAAAATTTTATAAGCGCACCCAAAACTCAAGGTTCATGAGAGAAGACCTTAAGGCGATGGTATCCCTCTTCGGGAGCTTAAGCAGGAGCTTAGAGGTTCTATGGGTGTTATATGACAAGAAAGAGGGTGCGAGAATAGCCGTAAGGAATTACAATCTCAGCAGGGCAAAAACATTCGCAGAAGGCCTGGGGCTTCACACAGCAGTCTCATCCACCAGCTTCCTCTTTGACACTGCTTCAGGCTACTCCTCCAAAGCTATGAGGATAAACACGGAAATACCCTCCTCATTCAAATTTCTTTATGTGTCCAAGAGAAAGAGAAAAAGTGAAAGAATGAGGGAATACGATGAAGAAAAAAACCACAAAAAACTGGGGAAAGCCCTAGGCTATCCTAAATGCTGTATAAAGTTCTTCATCAAAAACCATGAGGAGGAAGAGAAGGGAATAAACGATTTTGTTATGCCCGCTATAATGAACAGCGAGGGCAGCAATTTCCCCTGGCAGAGCAATTTTTTCACGAGGTATTTCGATTTGCCTGTAATAAGCCACCTCCCCTGCTCATTCAGATGCAGGAAGACAACAAGGATTGCAGAGAGAAACATTGACCTTGCCAAAAGCCATTTCCCCCACCTGTACAACGCCTACCTTTCTACCCTAAAATCAGGGGTCATATACAGTAAAGGAAGGGTTTATCTCTTTCAGGGGATAAGGGAATTCGAGGACAACTTCAACTACACAAAAGTCATAGCGAGCCATCCTGATGATTTCTACCTTAAATTATCTGCAAGGAACACTATTCCCAAGAGGGTTATTGAAGAAAACGGGATGAGAATGCTCATCTTTGAATGATTATCCCTGAACAATCTGTTTAAGGGAGAAGCCTATCCTCTTATTTCCTTTACCCACACCCATCTTCTTGAGCACCTCTGAAGAACACCTCTCGCAGATATGAAGCACCCTGTTCTTTGAAAGAGCAATCTCCATCGATATGTGCTCGCCGCAGACATAGCCGCCGCAATTATCGCAGCTTATATTAGCAAAAGCACCGCAGATAATGCACTTTCCGTCCTCATGGAAATGGAACATTAAGAGAAGGCGGATGCAAATCTTTAAATATTTTGTTTAAAGAAAGCGTTAGAAGGGGCGATTGACAGAAGTGGAGGATATATAAAAGTGGCATACATAATACTGAACTCGCGGAAAAAGAAAGAGATTAAGAACAGTATATTAAAGCAGTTTGGACTGAGAGAGGAGCCCCCTGAATTAAAGGACTGCATACTCGCACTTAACAAGAAGAGAGAGAAGGTGTACATGGTTTCTGGAGACATAAAAGAGCTTAACCTTGAGGAGATAAACATCAGCACCCTCGGGGTTTATTTATGCACAATTGAGAAAGACGGCATAAGGATGAGCATAGAGGGCTCCCAGATGATAGGGCCGTATGCAGAGAACACCCTCACCCTGTCGGATGAGGAGGCAGGAAAATGGGTGAACGGGCAGAATCTCCTTATAGAAGGATTAAGCAGCAGGATAAACAAGAGGGGCTATATCCTTATTAGGCATCTCTCAGCAGAGGGCAAGTCCGACTTTCTTGGCTGCGGAAAGATTGCAGGAGGGAGAATAATAAATTATGTGCCCAAGGAGAGGAGGATAGCTGAGATAAACCCCTAACCGGACGGCTGGGAGGGATTAAAGAGAGAGTTGTATCTTTCCTTGTCAGAGTTGAGCATGTCGACGATTAGGGGCGGATCATTTGGGGAGACAAAATTGGCATATCTGTTGTAAACAGATACTGTATGCTTAGAGGGCTTTTTCCCTCCTGATTTTGAATCGGCAAGCTTAAGAAGGTTCAGTCCGTAATGAAAAAGAAGAACCCTTCTTAGGCGTATGCTGAGCTCAGCAGAGTAGCCAGGAGCAAGCATCTTTGATATCCTGGTTCCTGCACTATCAAGACGCTGCTCCGTCTCTTTTAGGTGTTCTATTGAGGGAGAAGTTTCGTTTCGCATAGTAAGAAGACGAGCCTTATAAATCCGCTCGTCAACATTCCATAGACTGTTTAAGCAGTTGTAAAGTTCAGTCAGCTGCGAGTAACTCTTAACAACCCGCATCTCAAGAGGGTTCTCAATCCTTCTTTTATGCGGTTTTATCGAGGGATTCTCTTTTGCAAATTTTTTAAGGACGAGGATATCTTTCTCAATCCTCGAAAACAATGAGTTGGAGCGATAGCCTTCAGGATTACCATCTGAATCAACAAACAGGGGGGGAGGCATGGAGATAAGATACTTTAACAGCAGAGAATAGCCATCTGCGCTTAATGAGAAAAAATCTTTTATGAAATAATCGCGCGGCTTGGCAAGCTCCTTAGATGAATGGCCAGACATGCCCTTTAAGATTTTCTCTAAATTAAAGTCTTTTCCCCTAAGAATATTAGTCCTTTTTACCCTTTCCACCACTCTGTGTCTGGGCGATGCAGCGCTCTTTTTAACTGCGGAGCCGGTTATTCTTTTATAAGACTCATTAACATTATGAGAAATAACTTCGTAAAGGTTTTTGATAAAAGATTCATAAACCCTCTCCTTTATATGCATATTATCTGAAGATTCTGCAAGAACATTTATTGAGGGAAACTCCTTCAACAGCTGCCTCTTCAGATTGCCAGAGAGAAGGTTATAAGGGGCGTTTGATGCGCATGCAAGATAAAGAGGGGACTTTCTCTTAGAGTTTTTGGGGGGGATAAGCTGGAAGGGATTCTCAGGGAGAAGGCTAAGCAGAGGGCGTATTTCTCTATCCAGAGCAGAGATTGCTTTATTGTACATCATATATACTTTCCCTGCCTGGTGGGAGGCGTGAGGCCTGTTATCATTAGTGCCTAAATGAGAGTCAAAGAATCCTTGGGGGGTGTCAACAATAACTGTGTATGCCCTTCCATCCTCACCGATAAATTTCAGGTTAATCTGGCTTATATTACGGGGAGAAGAGCCGCTTTTAATCTTTTTTGTTCCCACACAGGAGAAGCGCACAATATGGAGGGGGCCGTCCTTTGATGAGGGGGTATAATTAGTGAGGAAGTCGTAAACACCGTCAACAATCTCATTAGGTTTCCTATTAATGAATTGGTCGCTGACAATGAGGGCAAGCCCCCATGTATCTGTTTGTGTTACCTCATTGAGAGAGATGAAATCCCTGTCAGGAGTCCTCCTTCTCTTCTTTTTTATGCTTGTTAGGAACTGAGTCTTATCAAGGAATTTTCTGTACTGGGAGGAGGGATGCTTAAGCCGTAAGAACGCCGCACATATTCCATCCTGCTCCTTATTAAACGGCAAAAATCTTCCTGTGACTGCCTGCTTTATGTGAGTCTCCTTGGAGGCATCAAGATATTCTTTTATTTTATTCTTATCTACATATGATGAAATGACGCCGGATGAGAGGGCGTACCGTAACAACTCGTAGTCTGAGGAGACATAAACAGGGCTGTTAAGAGGAGCATCTGGCAGAAGTTTAAGCTTAAGCAGCCTGCGTTCTGTTTCCTCAATAAAATTGAATGGGAATGTGTATACCTCTTTAAGGTATCTTTCAAAGAATTCCGGAAAGCCAGACTTAACAGCATCAGCAATATTTGAGGGGCCACTAATAAGGTTGTTTATATAAGCATCTACAGACTGAGGAAGGGGCGTCGCTGAGAGATAATCAAAATCAGAAGGCGGTGAATAGGATCCTGCAAGCGCTTTATCTTTATGTGACTTTATTAACTCCCACATATTGAGGGGGGGATCATCCAGAAAGCCGGAGTACATCAGAAGGAGCAGGTTAAGGGTTCCTTTAGTGTCTTCACATGAGGGAGCTGGCATTTAAATCACCTGCTTAGCGGCAGGGCCGCTTCATATTTCTGAGGGCTAGTAAGCGAGTTATATAAGCCATTGAGGGAGCCGTAGGCGTCAGACGGGCTCATGTTTTTTAGCCTGCTAAGAAAAGCATCCTCTATTTCAGGATGTGCTTTAAGTGTGTCCTGAACAGCAGAGGTGATGACTTTGTTGGCGTATGGCCTATCAAGAAGCTGGGCAAGAAAGACAAGATTCATTTTGCTATATCCAACCGCTTTACTGATGTCATTATTATCGTCTGCAGTTGAGAGAACTATATCCTTAACAAGCTGCTCCACCTTATCTTCTGTTAATTTCTCAAACTTCTCTTTGATGCGTCCTATTGCTGTGTAAACATGTCCCCTGGGATTGTAACCTTCTTCATCAAAATTTTTTAAGAGTTCTACCATAAATAAATCCTTACCAACCCTCTTAACGCTCTTCTCCCTGTCCACATCCATGTGGAGGGTGTTGTCATAAGAATCCACTAATTTGACCAGCACAGGGACAAGAGAAAGCTCCCTGAAAAGCCCCTTGCTAACATAAGAGAATTTCTTTGAAGATGCTAAAAAATCTTCCTCACTTTCTTTCTGAAATGAGAAGATACCCCTAAAAGAATCCTCATAATCAGAGCTGGTGTAGCCGGCAAGAACCTTTGAAGAGGAGATTACAAAGTCAACAATATAGTTCCTGAAGCCGAGATATTCACTAACAGAGCCCTTCCATTCAGGGCGTATGTTTTTATCAAATGCCCCTTCAAGAACTCTCGGAATATTATAAAGCTTTATAAGGGCATTTACAGCTAGCTCCACCTCCTGATTCTCCTTAAGTAACATCTGGTCTTTCTTAGGGAAGTCATAGAACGATGAAAGCGCATTTTTCTTTACCGCCTTAAATGCGCGGGCAAAGCTCTCAGAAACATCATGAAGTACTGCAACAGAATCAACGACAAACCTCTTAACAGTTTCCTC
>WALR01000164.1 GCA_015522765.1 Candidatus Woesearchaeota archaeon
ATTATGGACCCCAATAACTGTAATCATGTTTCTTTAACCTACCCCTCTCAGGAGATCATAAAGAAGGGAGATGCAGATGTCCTTCCTGTGATAATAACCCTTGGTTCAAGCATAACAAAGGACAACCTCATGATTCCATTCACTGTGACTTATGATAGCGGAGCTGAGACCGTCGCGCAGAAAGACCTCTCAATAAAGATAAAATAGGAAGGTGTTAATCATGAAGAAAAGACTTACCCAGAGCGAGGAATTCGAGATTATGAAGCTTGTGCTTGACAAGTTCCTGTGGCTCGGCTTTGCCATAATGGCATACGGACTCTTCATAATGGCGACCGCAAGCGCAAATGCAATCACAAGGGGTTTAAGCTTCATCCTTTCAGGGGCAATCATACTCGTGCTTTTCATGGTGCTCATCGTCAGGGAGTATGAGATTGTGGGGTGAACCCCGGTGAAGTTGTTTCTCAGATCTCCCAGAAGGGGGGCTGTTTCTCTCTCTGTAAACTTCATAGTTATGCTTCTCCTTGCTGTGACCCTATTCGGCTTCGGCATAATGTTCTTCTCCCACATGTTCGGGAGCGTTAAAAAGGTAAGCCTCTCACTTGACCAGGACACCGAAAGGCAGATTAATGTCATGCTCTCGGGCTCCTCAAGGATAGCTATTCCTGTGACAACTAAGAACGCCGGGAGGGGCAGCGTGGTCTACTTCGGGCTTGGAATAATAAACATTATGCCCCCTGCTGAAACAACGGGCTATTTTAATGTGAGCGTCTTCCCTGTAGGGAGCAACCCCCCTAACTTTCATTTTCAGACAAAGGACAAGTTTACCCTTCACAACAATGAGAAAAAGGCCATTCCAGTGGTAATCGCTGTCCCTAAAAATGCCCCTAGCGGGAACTACGCATTTGACATCTTTGTGTGCAGGGATTTTAATGATATCCCCCAGAGCTGCGACAAAGACAATCATGATAAATTATATGACGGAAGCAGGCACAGGGTTTATATTAATGTAAGGTAGCATTCTTATTGGACAAAAGCTTTATAAAAAGCAGTGTTCTCCCCTTTAATGCAAGAGATGTGGGGAGTTGCTTCCCTGAATCTGCGTATTACCACAAAATAAGGAGGCTTTAAAATGGGACTTTACAAATATCTGAGAGAATTCTGGAAGAACAGGGAAGAACAGGCAGGAGAACTCTGGCGAGAACGCCTTATTGAATGGAGAAGAGAGCCATCAACAGTCAGAATAGCAAGGCCCACAAGGCTTGACAGGGCAAGGAGCCTGGGATGGAAGGCGAAGCAGGGAATAATAATTGTAAGGCAGAGGATGATAAGGGGCGGGAGGCAGCGCCCGACAATAAGAAAGGGGAGGCGTCCTAAGAGGTTCAGCCAGAAGCTTGTTCTGGGGAAGAGCTACCAGCTGCTTTCAGAGGAGCGCGCGGCAAAGAAGTTTCCAAACTGCGAGGTTCTAAACAGCTACTTTGTCGCAAAGGACGGGAGGTATGTCTGGTATGAAGTCCTGCTTGTTGACAAGGCGAGCCCATCCATAAAAAAGGACAAGGAATTAAGCTGGATTAGAGGCAGGAAGCACAGCCGAAGGGTTAACAGAGGGCTTACAAGCGCCGGAAGGAAGAGCAGGGGGCTAAGAAACAAGGGCAAGGGCGCAGAGAAGGTAAGGCCAAGTCTCAAGGCAAACAAGGGCAGGGCGAAGTAATAAATAGATAAAATATATAAACTGCTTCCTCCCAATAACACTCATGTTTTTCATGGCTAACTGGAAGATGAATAAGACTATCGGGGAGAGTGAGAGCTATGCAGAGCGTATTAACGAGCTTCTTGAAGGAGAAGAAACAAAGCACACAATCGTCATCTTCCCCCCATTCACAGCACTAAGGAGTCTTTCAGAGCATCTTAAAGGCATTTCTGTAGGCGCGCAGGACATCTACTACGAGGAATCCGGGGCATTCACAGGAGAAATTTCTCCTATTATGGTAAGGGAGGCAGGCGCATCCTATGTGATAATAGGCCACTCTGAGAGAAGACGACTCTTCGGGGAAACGAATGAGTCCGTCCAGAAGAAAGCACTATCAGCGCTGAAGCATGGGCTTACACCTGTTATATGCATAGGGGAATCAATTGGTGAGCGGGAGGCGGGCAGAACAATAAACATAATCAAAGAACAGCTAGGCTACATCCCGAAGGACAAGAAGGTTATAATCGCCTATGAGCCATTATGGGCGATAGGAACCGGCAGAAGCGCCTCTTCAGAGGAGATAGAAGAGGTTCACCGATTCATAAAGGGCATTATAGACGCGCCCGTCTTATACGGCGGCTCTGTGAACAGCAGGAATTCAGGGGAGATACTCGGGATAGAGGGGGTTGACGGCGCCCTTATAGGGGGGGCAAGTCTGGATGCAGACGAGTTCTTCTCAATAATAAAATCAGCAAAATGAAAAATAAGACTCAGAAGAAGGACCCTGTAAAAGTCACTGTTGAGGCCTATAATAAGCATGCAGGGCTCTATGCAGACTACACCTTTCCGCTCATAAGCCAGTACCAGCTTACAAGGTTTGTCGTGCTTCTCCCCGAGGGGAAAGGGCCTGTTCTTGACGCCGGCTCTGGCTCGGGCAGGGATGTCGCCTATCTCAAAGAGGAAGGGATTGATGTGGTGGGCATAGACCTCTCAAAGGAGCTCATAAAATACGCTAAAAAGAGGGTTAAGGCGGTGTTCAAGGAGAGGGATATAAGGGAGACAGGATTTAAGGATGGGATGTTTCGTGGCGTCTGGTGCTGCGCCACGCTCTTTCACCTGCCCAAAAAAGAGGCAGCTAATGCGATAAAGGAATTTAACAGGATACTCAAGGATAACGGTGTTCTCTACCTCTCTCTCAGGGAGGGTGATAAAGACGGCTTTGTGGATTACAAGAAGCTCAACAAGGAGCCTGTGTATATGGCTAAGTATCTTAAGGAAGAGGCTGAGGAGATGCTCAAGCAGAATGGCTTCAGGATTGACGAGAGCTTTACAGAGAATATTGACGGGAAGGTGTGGATAAACATCTTTGCGAGGAAGCTTGGCTCTTAATGGATTGGCTCTTTCTGCTGTTTTTCTGACTCAGATTGGTGGACAAGAGGGTTAATGCACAAGGTTTTGCAACTGTTCTTACCGAAACCTTTTTATATGTGTTTATGGAGAGTTTCTGTTAAGATTTTGTGATTCGTGGTTTTTGTTTGAATGCTGTTCCGGGCGTGGTTGCTGATGAGTACTATGAAGAGGATGTATGTTGCTGTCTCTTATACACATCTGACG
>WALR01000165.1 GCA_015522765.1 Candidatus Woesearchaeota archaeon
CATATATACAAAAAAGATTCATAGCACAAAAGAAATGCTTGCCTCAATCGGATTTTTCTTTATGTGGATGATAGTTGTTCCGTTTGTTCTACAAATAATATTTTTTGTCTCGATGCTGTTCGGCTCGTTTATTTTCTAGCCGGAAAGAGATGCTCGGTTCATTGTTAGCAGACTACTTTTCATGCTGAGATGAGCCCTCCCCCACAACCTCGCCTGTCACGCTCCTAAGCATATGCCCTATTACCCTTATATCATAGAACCTCCCAAGTTCAAGCCTCTCATTAACCCCCACTGTAAGCGGGTATGTTCCGAGCTGCCTGCCGAATGTCCTCCTGCCGTCATAAACCTCTGCGCGCACATCCCTCAGAATTGTGCCCTCAGGAACTATTCTTTTAAGCATCTCATAGTCTATCTCCCTCCTTACCCTCATCCTCCACGAATAGTAATACCTCCTGTTCTTCCTGAGGAATTTTGTGCCCGCCTCTGCCTCCAGCCTTGTTCCGGGGAAGGGGACAACCTGCCTTATGTTTATCCTCCTAAGCAAAAGCCCCCTGCCAAGGATGTCTTTAAGATAGTTCATGTTTATCTCCAGTGTTCTCCTGGTCTCGCCGATTAGCCCAAGGATAAAATTGATTCCCGGGAGGAAGAGCGGCATACCATTCCTGCCCCTCTCCGCCCCGAACCTGTTGACTGCTTCAATGGCCCTCATTGATATTTCAGGAGTGGAGTTCAATGTGTTCCTCCTAACGACATCGCTGTCAAAGCTCTCAACCCCAAAAGCGGCAACATTCCCCGGCGTGCAGTAGCTAACAATAAGCTTTGTTATCTCCTCCCCTGCGGAAGAGACAACCTTCACTGGATTCACATTGTCAATGTGAAGAACCTCTGGCTCGAGGGCACTAATCCCGCGAAGAAGCGACCTTATTGAGTGAACATTCCCCCCGTCATAGCTGTAGAAGCAGCTCTGCTTGCCAATCCTGAAATGCGAGACGCCTGCCTTTTTCAAAGCCCCCGCCTCCCTGACAACATCGTGAAAGTCACGGAACAGGAGCCTTGACTTCAGGGGTTCAGTGCAAAAGCTGCATTTTCCTATATCGCATCCCCGCCCAGTCTCAAGCTCGGCTATTATTGTATAAGGAATCTGCCTAACAATCCCTGCCCCCTTAATAGCGTATTCCCTTATGTTATCATAGCTGTTTATCCCTAAATAATCTGTGTCGACAGAAGAGAAGAAGTCAAGGGGAAGACTCTCAGCGTGTTTACCCCCTATAAGCCCAGTCCCTGCTAGGGCTGCAGGTCCTGTAAGGACCTTTCTTGCCTTTATTCTGGCCAGAAGCCTCTTAAGCTCGTGGAGCGTGCCGGGCCTCGCTATGAGGTACTTCCCCGGAGTCTGGATTCCAGCTATAACAACTAGTTCCTTCGTCCCCCTGATTATCCTGGCCGTCTCCTCGCTGCTCCTCGTGAGGTTGTAAATCCATGGGTTTGTTACTGTCTCCTTCTCCTTATCAGGCGCCTTTCCGTCATGCATGAACAGGAGCCTGAGGTCGTCTATCGTTAGGTAGTTCGCCTCCTCCCCAAACCTCTCATTTATTGCGCCGTAAACATACCTTGGATATGTGCCCAGATAAGGTGGGACTCCGAGGCCTGAAGGCTCATCTGTGTAGGCATCAACTATTGTGAACATGGCATAATAAAAACATGCCGCCTATAAAAGCTTTTCATTATTTATCTGTATGATTAAAACAAAAATTTATTAAATACCGGGTGAAACCTATAGCTATGAGCTTAGCTTTTTATGATAAACCGAACATACCCCTTCTCAGGAAAGAGGGCTTTACCCTGGTTGATATGCACTTCCACTCAAGATTCTCCGATGGCTCAGCCAGCGTCCCAAATATAGTTAAGAAGGCGGCTAAGCTTGGGGTGTCATTTGCCCTTACCGACCATAACCGCATGAAGGGCAACCAGAAGGCAGAGCCCCTTGTAAAGAAGCTGGGCATCCCCTTCTTTGTCCCGGGCGTGGAGGTCTCATGCAAGAACGGGAAGGATGTCCTCCTCTTCTTTTATTCAGTGAGGGACTCTCTCGAATTCTTTGACAGGGAGATAAGGAAGAACATGACAAGGGTAGGGCTGCTTAAGAGGGAGCCCACCTATATCCTTGAGATAGCGAAGAACTACAATGCCGTCGTGAGCATTCCCCATCCATACGGCTACTCTTATAAGAATATAACAAGGTATTTCAGGGGGAAGGAGAGCTATTTTAAGTATGTCGATGCAATAGAGGTGTTTAATAGCACCCTCCCCCACAAGAACAATATGAAGGCACTTAAAATGGCGTTGTCCCTCAACAAGCCAATGACAGCCGGCACTGACAGCCACACCCTATTTCCCATGGGGCGGGGATTCACATGTGCGCATGCCGCTACCAGAGAGGAATTCCTCCATGAAGTTGTCAAGGGGAACACCCTCATCGTCGGCAAGGAGATGTCGATAATAAAGAAGGGGCGCATGGGCATAAGCAACATCTACAGAAACCTTATATTCAAGGGGAACAATATTATAAAGAGTAAAGAGATAAAAAAAGTGTGATTCTACCAGGGGGCGTTGTTTAATCCAATCCAGAACCCTATGTGCTTTACACCAATATGGGCTATGAATGCTAGTATTGCCCCTGTTATAACTACATCCCAGGGGGGGATGTAAACAGGAAGAATAAATATTAGCACCCCCACCACTGAGTCAAGCTGGTCAAAGGGCACCCATGATTTCCCTGGTGCCAGCCCCCTCTGCCTCTTGAAGAAGCTCTCGCACAAATCACCGAAGAGCGCCCCGAAGCCGATGAGGAATCCCAGGAGGATTGGGTTAATAAGGGAATAGTCAACGAGGCTTATCTGCCTGAACACCTCAAATCTGAAGAGGTAGCGCTGTATTATCACAGCAACTATTGATGACAAAACGCCGAGTATGAACCCCCTCACCGTCTTGTTCTTCCCGAAGAGGGGCCTCCCCCTGAACTTAATGCCCATATCCACAGGGACGGCAAGCCTCTTTAGTATGCCCCTTCCAACTACGGGCGTGCTGTTTGCAAATGCCCCTGGAATCATGAAATAGAGCACCCTCAGGGTAAGCATAACCAGATAACTCATAATATCACCATTTAAATCCTCAACTTCCTTATTCGCAGAGGCGTAACCATTAAGATACCAAGTAAAAGGTAGGCCCACGGCGTATTTATCCCTGCAACGCTCAATATGACAATGGTTAATGCCGCAGCGGGTATCGGCAGCCCTATAAAATAGCTTAATGAGAGTGTGTTGAAGTAGCCGAGTCTGAGTATTCCCCCTATGAGATAGACAAGCGGGAAGAGGATTTCATATCCCCTGAATGAGAGGAGGAAGAGTGGGGCTATGCCGAATGATACTAGGTCAGAGAGGCTGTCAAGCTCCTTTCCCAGCTTCGTGCTTCCCGTGAATCTCCTCGAGAGAGGGCCGTCCACAGAGTCAGCGATGAATGCCAATGTAATGAATAATGGCGCCAGATGCCTGTAAAATATCGCCATGAAGCCAAATATGGCATTTAAAAGAGTCACTGCATCCGTCCATTTCATAACCCTGAAAACCGAGCGTTCCATTTTCATTAACTCAGTTGGAGGCGATTATTGTCTCGCCAGCCTTAACCCTCTCACCCTCGCTTATCTTCACATTCATATTTGAGGGCAGCACGAGAAGTACCTGACTTCCGAATGAGATAAATCCAAGCTCTTCCCCCTTATCAACACTCTGCCCCTCTTTAACCCTGCAGTGTATCCTCCTTGCAAAGATGCCTGCCACCTGAACAATCTTAGCGTAGAATCCCTCCCCGCTTTTTATAAGTATGGAATTCCTCTCATTAAGGAACATCGCCTCTTCAGCTTGGTCTACTGCATTGAGGAATTTCCCCTTTGAGTATTTTATCTCTTCAATTGTGCCTGATAAAGGGGCCTTCTGGTGGTGCATGTCAAATACGGTCATTACTATCTGGATAACGCTAATATCGCCTTTAAACTCCTCTGTGAGAAGCCTGATGCCCCCAAGCATCCCCTTGGGCAGGAAGAGAGACTTGTCTTTTCCCTTCTCAACGCTTATCACCCTCTTAACGATGCCGTCTGCCGGACTGACTATCCCCTCCTTGGGAATGTTCCTCTTTGGATTCCTGTGAAAAATAATAATCAGAAGTGCTATTAATATGATTATAGATGCTAATAAAAGGAATAATGTGTTCATGTCTCCTGTGTATCCGCCATGTTTTTAATACTTTTGAAATATCTTAGCCATCAAGTGGTAGTTAATGTTGTTATGAGGCGGATGTTTCCTCTAAGCCAGAAGGGCAATCCTAAAAAGATTTAAATAAAACAGCTCTCCCATAGAAAATAATGAAGAACAACAAGGAGAGGAAAAACCCTGACCCGGACATTCTTGAACTCCTAGAAAGTCTTCACCCCCTTGAGAGGAGGGTTCTGCCTGCACTTAAAGAGCTCGGAGAGCGTGCCTCGGTGAAGGAGCTTGCCGATAAAGCAGGCATGCTTGATGTTGAGGTGATGAGGGCCATCCAGTGGCTCTCAAACAAGGGGCTTGTTAAGATAAAGGAGGATGTTAAGGAGTATGCTTCCCTGGGCGACAATGGCGTCAGCTACAGGGAGAGAGGCCTCCCCGAGTACAGGTTTCTGGACGCGTTAGGCGGGCAGGAGGAGGACAGCTCAAGGATAGCGAAGAAACTCGGGCTTACACCCGAAGAGTTCAATGTGAGCATAGGGCTTCTTAAGAGGAAAGGTCTCATAGACATAAGGAAGGATGACAAGAAGCTCCTTGTCAGAAAGCTGAAGCAGGCAGGGGAAAGGAAGGAGGAGGAATTTCTTAGGAAGGATTTCCCGGTTTTAACATCAACACTGACAGCAGAGGAGGAGCAGGTCCTTCAGTCGCTGAAGCGAAGGAAGGGGATGGTTCGCGTAGTTATGGAGAGGGTGTATTACGCAGTTCTAACCCCCCTTGGAAGGAGAGTCGCGGAGTCGCCCTTTAACGGGCAGATTATGGACAACCTCACGCCCCACACGCTCAAGGTGGGGGCGTGGAAGGGGAAGAAATTCAGAAAGTACGATGTGGTCAGCAGGGTTCCCCCCATTTATGGCGGAAGAAGGCACTTTGTTAACGAGGTAATACGATATGTGAAGCAGATATGGCTTGAGCTCGGCTTCGAGGAGATGACGGGGCGGCATGTGCAGACATCATTCTGGACATTTGACGCATTGTTCACGCCCCAGGACCACCCGAGCAGGGAGATGCAGGACACATTCTTCGTTGAGGAGCCGTCAAAGGGGAGGCTTCCTGATGAGGCTCTTGTTAAGCGTGTAAAGGAGACACATGAGAGAGGGGGGATTACCAAGAGCATGGGCTGGAATTACAAATGGAGCCCCGAGATGGCAGTGAAGAATGTGCTCAGGACCCACACAACAGTTCTGTCTGCAAGAACTCTCGCATCATTGGATGCGGAGAAGGATCTGCCTGGAAAGTTCTTCTCAATAGGCAGGGTGTACAGGAATGAGACCATGGACTTCAGCCACCTCTTCGAGTTCAACCAGGTGGAGGGAATAGTCGTCTCGGATAAGGCAAACTTCAGGAATCTCCTCTTTTACCTAAGGCAGTTCTTCACCAAGATGGGCTACGACAAGGTCAGGATAAGGCCCGCCTATTTCCCCTATACAGAGCCCTCTGTAGAGGTTGATGTGTATGACAGGAAGCATGGGAAGTGGCTGGAGCTTGCAGGGGCGGGAATATTCAGGCCCGAGGTAACGGCCCCCCTGCTTGGGAGAGAGACGCCTGTTCTTGCATGGGGGATGGGGCTTGCCAGGATAATAATGCTTTACTACGGGTTTGATGATGTGAGAGAGCTTTACAGGAACGAGCTCTCCAAATTAAGGAACAGCAGGGTGTGGTTGCAATGCCTACAGTAAACCTTGACAGGGGTGTTGTTGAGTCGCTCCTGGGAAAAAAGCTGGGGGAAGAAGAGCTGAGGGACAGGATAAGCTATCTGGGGACAGACCTCGACGATGTGACAAAGGAGGAGATAATAGTCGAGGTGTTCCCCAACAGGCCGGACATGCTCTCAGAGCACGGGTTCGCGAGGGCGCTCTCCTCTTTCATAGGGGGGAAAACAGGATTAAGGAGATATGATGTTAATGATTCAGACTACCGCGTATTCGTAGATGACAGCGTTAAGGAGGTGAGGCCCTTCACTGTCTGCGCAGTCGTCAAAGGATTGTCCCTTAATGACAGCTCAATAAAGGAGATTATCCAGCTCCAGGAGAAGCTTCACCTCTCATTCGGGAGGAACAGGAGGAAGGTGGCAATAGGGATATACCCCCTTCACATGATAAGGTTTCCCGTAAGATACACGGCGATGAAGCCCGAGGAGATAAGGTTCATTCCCCTTGATGGAGGCAGAGAGATGAGCGGAGGGGAGATACTAAAGAATCATCCCACAGGGAAGGAATACTCTCATCTGCTTGGAAACTTTAGGGAATATCCTGTCTTCATTGACTCAAACAGGGAGTTCCTTTCAATGCCTCCTATAATCAATTCTGAGAAGACGGGCAGGGTGGACAACTCAACAAGGGAGGTCTTTGTGGAGTGCTCGGGCACGGACATAAATGCGCTTAAAAAAGCTCTCAGCATACTGGTAAGCGTGCTCGCGGATATGAGGGGAGAGATATACAGGGTAAGGGTAGAGTACGGGAAGGCTTACAAAGGAATGGTTGTTGAGAGCCCTGAGATGAATCCAGGGGAGATGCGTCTCGATATTGGCTACGCTTCAAAAATTCTCGGAGTTACACTCGACCAGGAGAAGGTCAGGGCGCTGCTTGAAAGGATGGGCTACGGGGTAAAATCCTCTTCTGATAAAACGCTGGATGTTCTTATACCCTCCTACAGAGCCGATATACTCCACCAGGCAGACCTGGTCGAGGATGTTGCAATTGCCTACGGCTATGAAAACTTTAAGGAGGAGGAGATAGAGATATCGACTACTGCGTCGCTCCCTGAAGAGTACAGGTTCAGCGAGAAGGTGGCTGAGATTATGACAGGGCTGGGATTTCAGGAGCTCAACACATCCAACCTGATAAACGGCGGGGCGCAATCAGTAAAGATGGGGATTAAGAAGATAAACGCGGTGAGGCTTCTGAATTCTATAAATACAGATTATGACACGCTGAGGCAGTGGATGCTCCCGAGCATCATGGAGGTCCTCTCAAGGAATACGACAGCGCAGTATCCCCAGATGCTCTTCGAGATTGGGAGGGTATTCACCTCGGAGAAAGCTTCAAAGGGCGAGACAGGGGTGAGAGAAGAGGAGAAGCTCTCAGCAGTCGTGTGCAGTTCTAATTCGGACTACACCTCTGTCAGGAGAGTCGCTGATTATATCGGCAGCCTCTTAGGCGCAGACTTTGAGGTTAGGGCTGCAAGCCACCCAAGCTTCATAGAGGGGAGAATGGCAAAAATCTACCTTAACAAGAGGGAAGTGGGGTTTATGGGCGAGATACACCCGGCGGTGCTTGAAGGGTTCAAGCTCGAGATGCCCACTGCAGCACTTGAAATTAACCTTACAAAGCTGCATGAGATTCTTTGTGGGTGAGCACAGAGGACAGGAAGCAACAGGAAGCGGTGAGGATACAACAGCAAAAGCGGGAATAGGGGAAATCAAGGATATTCCTCTTGTTCAACATATGTCAACTCCATAAATTTGAAATCTCAAAATAATGGACACCTTTTTACTGTATTAACTAATTTTCTGCCGTCATATTTTATTGTTCTATGATTGGACTAATCTTCTATGATTGGACTATGGTCTATTTAAAGTAAAAGGATCTACTATTAGATATAGACTCTAAGGAGGTGATAAAAATGGTAAGAACATTAGAAA
>WALR01000166.1 GCA_015522765.1 Candidatus Woesearchaeota archaeon
ACTGCCGGCTGTGCTCAAAGCCCTTTTCAGCGGCAGGGTGCCCTCCACTATAGAAGAGCTGATAAAGCTTCCCGGCGTCGGAAGAAAAACAGCTAACCTGGTGGTTGCAGTCGCATTCAAGAAGCCAGCTATATGCGTGGATGTTCATGTCCACCGAATAATGAACAGGCTGGGCTATGTCAGGACAGGAAGCCCGTTTGAGACAGAGATGGCCCTTAGGAAAAAACTGAAGAGGGAATACTGGACAACGATAAACTCCCTCCTCGTAGCATTCGGCCAGAACACATGTAGACCATTGTCTCCTAAATGCTCTGTTTGCCCAATAAGCAAATACTGCAACAGAATAGGTGTCAAGAATCACAGATAGGAACACTGCTGGAATAATAAAAGAGATTAAGAGGCTTAGAGAAAGCCCTGTTAAGAAGCTGGTTGATGCAAGATTAAGGGAATTCTCAGGCTTCAAGAGGAAACAGCCGTCGTCATGGTTCTCAGAGCTGTGCTTCTGCATACTGACGGCTAATTCAAAGGCAGAGACCGCCCTTAAAATACAGGCTGAGCTTGGAGGAAAAGGATTCCTCTCGCTTAGCGAAGGTGAAATAAGAGAAGCCATCCTAAGAAACAAGCACCGCTTCCACAACAACAAGGCAGGATTCATCGTCGAGGCAAGAAGGCACGGAAACATAAAGGAGGCAATCACCAAGATAGTTTCAGAAGATGGGCAGACTGCTGCCAGGAGGTGGCTCGTTGAGAACATAAAGGGGCTTGGGTACAAGGAGGCATCGCACTTCCTGAGGAACACAGGGCATTTCAATGTAGCCATAATTGACAGGCACATAATAAGCGTCCTAGTCAGTCATAAGTTGCTTCACTCAAGGCCTGCTGATTTATCGCCAAAACATTATCTGGCAATAGAGAATATTCTAAGGGGCATTGCACGGCTGATGCGCATGAGCCTCGGTGAGCTCGACCTCTACATGTGGTACATGAAAACAGGCAAGGTCCTCAAATAATATTCAAAAGCCGTTCTCCCTTTTCAATAATGCCAGGGTGAATACCCCTGCCAGAAGAAAGATGAATCCGCCTGCAAAGAATGCGCTTCTCATAGTGTACTTGTCATTAATCCACCCTAAAAAGGGCCCTAGCAAAGAGAACATTAGCAGGGTAAGCATCCTTGTTATTGAGAGTACCGTCGCCCTCCTGGATGAAGAGGTAATCCTGTTTATGTAGTCCTTTAACACAGGTCCGTTTATACCCCGCACAAAGTATGGAATGAAAAGCAGGGGGACCACCCAGAGGGTCTGGAATAAGCCTAGCAAGAGATAGGTGGCGAATGAAAGAAAGACTAATGTTAGGAGTATCCGCTTTCTTCCAAGGCGCCTCTCTATCCTGCTGGCCTTAACAGAGAAGAAGCCTGCGAAGAACTGGAGTGATGCCCAGACAATACCGAATAATGCGAGTGGCAGACCTGCTATTTTTAGGTAGGGCTGGATGAACCATACAAAGACCAGAGTAGAAGCCCCTATTATTGAGGAATAGAGGATAAGCCACTTAAGTACAGGTGTATGGAGTGCATAAGAAAAAGCACCCTTAAGCTCCCTCAACTCAATTATCCTGCCACCTGGCGATTCCTTTATCCTTGGCTCTTTAAGGGTGAAGGCAACTGCTATTGCAATAACATAAAGGGGAATGTCAAAGTAGAAGGGCGCTCTAAGACTGAGAAGAGCAATAAGGCCCCCTATTATGCTTGCGCTCCCCTCTGAGAAGTTCCCTACGGACAGCAGCCTCCCCTCAAGCCGCATATACTCCTTCTCTTTCTTTAACTCTATGAGACTATCATAAAGCAGCGCAGATTCAGCTCCGCTGGCAAAGCCAACCCCTATCCCGTTGAATATCTCTGCCAGTACGAACTGGATGAATGAGTGGGAGAGGGAATAAGAGATTATTCCTGCCAGCAAAAAAACGCTCCCAAGGATTATCGCAGGCTTCCTCCCCTTCATATCAGCAAAATGGCCCAGGGGGACCTGAAGGAGGACCCCTGTAACTGCGAATATCGCCTGAAGCGCGAGGACTTGCGCCATGGAGAGCCCGTTCTCCTGGAAGAAGAGGACTATCGTGGGCATGAAGAGCATGAACCACTGAAGGCTGTTTATCACATACAGCTTCTTCACATTGAGGGATGTTTGCGAAATCATTTGTATGGGTAAGTGCGCTGAATTATAAATGTGTCTCCTCTTCAACAGCTAAATATGATTAGAAAGTGGAATGGGGCGGTAGAGGGGAGTCGAACCCCCGCCTCAGGATCCACAGTCCTGCGTTCTGCCGTTAAACTACTACCGCCATGGCAATATCTTTGGAAGGGAGGCAGTGTTTAAAAAGATTTTTATGCACATATGAAAAACATATGAAAACATAAAAATTATATACTAAATGAGCCAATGGGTGTTTATGGGAATCTTTAGCAGTATCGGTGAGGGCTGGAAATTATTCAGGGATTCATTCAGGGTTCTTATCAAAAAACCGATATTCCTTCTCCCCATCTCCATAAGCTGGATTGTTTTTGCAGGGGTAATCCTCTATCTCAGATATTACTTTGTTTTTCCGCCATCCCCTCTTTTGGGTCTTGGCTATTTTTATCTCCTAATCTTTTTGGTTACACTCACAATCTGCCTGGCAAATATCATGATGCTTGAATTTATGCAGCAGATAGAATCAGGTGAGAGGATATCCCTGCCAAAAGCCCTTAAGGAGACAATATCCCTTGATTTCCTGAAGGTTATTCCAGTAGCAGCGATATGGGCAGTTATATGGACAATAATAATCCTAATCAGGGCGGCGACCAGCAAGGAGAAAGATAAAAACAGGGCGGAGCCCTCTGTGAGGGACGCCGCGAGGGTTCTCGGCGGAGCAGATGCAGGACCATTCTCGTGGCTTAAGCTGGGCTTAAGCATGTTCGAGAAACTCGTGCGCATGGTGGTCTTCTTAACCCTGCCTGCAATCGCATGGGAGAACAAGGGCCCATTCTCCTCTTTCGGCCAGGCCTTTAAAATAATAAAGAAGCACCCCCTCCAGTTCATCACTACATATACCCTAACAGGATTTGCCGCATTAATCATGGCATTGCCCGTTTTCGTAGTGCTCCTGCTTGATAAGCATGGTGTCGCATTCTCGGCAACATTCTGGGCTATTGTAATACTCTATGAGTGCATTATATGGACTCTGAGCGTTTATCTGGAGCAGATGTCTGTTGCACTCTTATATCTGTGGCATCTCAAATGGGTGAAGAACGGCGGCGAGGGCGACTTATCCTCAGTAGCCAAACCGGACTTATTCGACAATGTTTATGAACTTAAAGGGTGACATACGCATTTAGGAGCGCATACAACTACTGTCCTGTTTTTACCGCAATCCCCCACATTATGTTGAAGTATTGTTTATAGCTGTCTGCTATTTTTTTGTTCTTTATCATAAAACATAGCTTCTGCCGGTCTGATATGATTATTGTTCCGACCTTCTCATTAAAGACATATACAAATGCAGGGGTCTCTATGCCCTTAGGGAGGTACCTTTGCTCCATTAGTCTCCTCTTCTCCCTTTTCTTAAGAAACCATGTTTTATAGTCATATATGACTCTGCAATAAACCCCTTTCTTTGGCCGCTCTTTGTGAAACTTTTTAAAATAGCTGTTAAACAGTATGCTGGCTTCAGGGGGATAGCCGAATACAAGCACCTCATCTCCCTTTTTTGTTTCCTCCAGCGACATATCAAAAAACATTTTTATCCCTCTGGTTCCTTCAAGGATCTCGGCTGATTCTTCCTTCTCAGCCAGCCTCATCCTCAGCTCTAAAGAGGGGATTACCCCTTTTATTTGCCTCTTCAGTTCCTGAATATCTTCTTCTCTCTGTTTAAGATACTCCAGAATCCTTGTTGGATGCGCAGCGGTATATTTTCTTATCTTCCCCTCTATGATATATCCAATAAGACCCTTTCTCACGAGTCTCGAGAGCACATCGTATATTTTTGAGGGGGTAACACCTGACTTTTTTATTATTCGGCCTGCAGAGGATTTGCCCAGCTCCAACAATGCAAGGTAGACCCTTGTTTCTCCCTCGGTGAGGCCTGCTTTCTCAAGTATTTGAATCTCATTCATTATGCTTGATAGGTGCTGTTTGGCCTATTTAAATCTTTTTATAACTACCCCCCTTAGGGGGGAGTAATCTTTATATAATCTCATAACAGATTTATCATTAGTTAGTAATTATTTTACTGCATTTTTGAAAAATCATGGAGGGATTCAAATGAAAGTTCAAAGGGGATACCACCACTTTAAGGGAAACAGGCTAAGCAGATCAGAGTACATCCAAAGGCTTGTTACCAGAGCACTCCTGAAAAGCAGAGTCCCTGATAATAAGAGGGACAGCTCAATTATATGGGAGCTAAAACACTCAAGCAGCGTGGTTCAGATAGCGAGGATTCTGGCATTGAAGAGAGGGCTTAAAGTTGAATATGCGGAAATCATAGCGGCCCTGCATGACATAGGAGTGATTAAGACAGGAAAATACCAAGAGCATGCAAGGAGAGGGATGAAGATAGCAAAGTCAATACTAAGAAAAACAGGAAGATTCACCGATAAAGAGATAGCCCTAATCACAAATGCCATTGGAAGTCACAGCGACAAGCACATCTATTCTGACGAGCCCTACACAGAACTGATTAAGGATGCAGATGTTTTTGATTGCTCACTTTATGAAGGGGTAGACCAAGAGTACATAAGAACAAAAACCCCTGAAAAGCTCAAGGAGTATTTTAGGCGTCTCAGAAGGGTTAGAAAGGAACTTGGGCTTCCTGGTAAAAAGCTTTACGAACAGTACAGGTGATAATGATGGACGAGATTTCAGATTGGTTTAGATGGGAGCGCTTAAGCACAATTCACTCTTTGTTTATCCCTCTTGAAGCAGCAATGAGGCCTCTTAGACATTATTTCGGGAGGAGCTGGCCCCTCACCATTCTTGTATACACTAAGAACAGGGTATTATGGTGCAATAAGATTAGTGAACTTCACAGCCTGGGGCAGGAGATGATAAAGTACTACAGCATAAAATCAAATGAGAGGAAGCTGCTGCAGGATGTGCGGAGAGAGACAAAGAACTTAAAAGAGGTCTTCTCACTAATCAGGCGGCTCGACTTAAGAACCCTCTCAAACAAAAAGCTCCTGCAATTATATCAAAGATTCAGAAGGATATATATTAACTGGTATAAACTGGGCTGGACGACAGAGCCGGTTGAGATAGCGGGGGAGCGCCTATTAAGAAACATATTGAAGAGCAAGAAATCCGATAAGTACACTATGCTGACGCTGACTCATCCCACCAGAATAACATTCACACTGAGCTACCAGCTTAAACTACTCGAGCTTCTTCTCAGAATACTTAAAGACAAGAACATAAGGGTCAGACCAGGCAGCCCTGCCTTCACACTTGATTACCTAAAAAGAACAAGCCCAAAAGCGTTCTCCCTTTTAAGGAAGCACTCGAGGAGATTCTTCTGGATGGGCAATAATTACTATGAGGTCAGGGTCCTGGATGAAGGGTTCTTTCTTGAGGAGATAAAGAAGCTCTACAAAAAAACGAGGGAGCCAGAAAAAGAAATTGAGAAGATTCACAGAGAGTTAAAGCAGCTCAAACAGGATAAATCCGGGATATTCGCAACCCTGCACTTCAGCAAAGAGGAAAAGAGGATAGTCGGGCTTATTGAGCTGTTTGGGTGGCTGAAGGATTTCAGAAAGAGATACATTATGGAGGCTGACCACTACCTTGACCTCTTAC
This sequence comes from Candidatus Woesearchaeota archaeon, assembly GCA_015522765.1. Classification (GTDB taxonomy): domain Archaea; phylum Nanobdellota; class Nanobdellia; order Woesearchaeales; family WALR01; genus WALR01. The sequence goes on from WALR01000166.1 coordinate 5,823, forward strand.
TTGTAGAAATCGGGAAAAGGTCCGGCCTTTCAAAGCAGGAGATGAGGTATACACTGCCCTCAGACATCCCGCTCCTCCTGAAAGGAGGAGACTTGAAGGGGGAATTATCTAAGAGAATGAAGAACTGTATTGTCGTCTGGCCGGAGCACAGCGACACATACGAGTTTTATACAGGGAAAAAAGCGAAAGAGCGCGAAAGAGAGCTGTTCAAAATAAAATTTAAGAGAAAGGCTAAGGAGATACGCGGAATTGTGGCGTCAAAGGGAAAAGCCAGGGGAGTTGCAAGGGTAATACTCCAGCCGGATAAGGCAATGTCAATGAAAAAGGGGGACATACTTGTCACCACAATGACAAGCCCGGAATTCACCTTTGCAATTGAGAAAGCAGCAGCGATTGTGACTGACGAGGGCGGCATAACCTGCCACGCCGCAATAATCTCAAGAGAGAAGGGGATCCCCTGCGTTATCGCCACCAAAGAAGCGACGAGGCTCATCCATTCAGGAGCCCTCATAGAGGTAGATGCGGACAATGGGGTTGTAAGAATACTAAATAATATAAATGATAAATAACCTGGCTTCAGTCTGTTGTAAAATGGAAAAGCTCATACTTGGATTAAACGAGGTAGATAAATCAGACATAGCTCTTGCAGGAGGGAAAGCCGCCAACCTGGGGGAGTTAATCAAGTCAGGCTTTCCTGTGCCAAGGGGCTTTATCGTGTCAACTTTTGCATACGCTCAATTTGTGAGGGAGAACAGGCTCGGGCAGCTTATTGGCTCCTCTATTAAAAAAAGTGTTATTGAGGATGCAGGAGAGCTTGCCAAGATTTCAAAAAGGATACAGAGGGGTTTTTTGAACGCGAATTTTCCCCCTGAAACAGAGGCAAAAATACTCAAGGCTTATAACTCGCTTAAGTCCCCGGTGGCTGTAAGGTCCAGCGCCACTGCTGAAGACCTGGGCAATGCTTCTTTCGCAGGCCAGCAGGAAACATTCCTCAATATACATACTGAAAAGTCGCTTATTAAATCAATAAAGCTGTGCTTCGCCTCCTTATTCTTCGGCAGGGCAATCCTCTACAGGGAGCACCACGGCTTCTCCAGTAAGAATGTCAGGATAGCAGTCGTCATCCAGGAGATGGTCAATGCAAAGAAGGCGGGTGTAATGTTCACGGCAAATCCTGTTAATCACAAAAAAGGAGAGATAGTGGTGGAATCAGTAAGCGGACTGGGCGAGAGCCTTGTAAGCGGGAGGGTGACGCCGAATTTTTATCTTATTGACAAGAAAAAAGGCAGTTTAATTGAGGAAAGAATCGCCCTAAAAGAGGCTAAACTGTCAAATGAAGAGTTAACAGGCATTATTGGGCTCGGCAAAAGGATAGAGGCGCTCTTCAAATACCCCCAGGATATAGAGTTCGCCATAGACAAGAAAATATTTATTCTCCAGGCAAGGCCTATCACAACATTATAATACAATCTCTGGCCGCCTATTTTATCTTAACATCCCTTGTGTTCATGGAGAGTATCTTCTCCCTGTAAACAATCTTAAGAACCACCCTCACCGTCCCGTTCTCGGATGCGTTCAGCTCTTCTGGTTTTATCCTTATCTTAAAGGGGAACCTCCCCTTGTAGCCCCTGGCAGTGTATTCTGTTCCGGGCACTATGCCTGTTGTCAGGAAATCAGAGGGCTTGTGGCCTCCCCTCTCCCTGTATCTTAGGAGGAGAGAGGCATTTACAATCTCCACAGGCCTGAATATCTTTGAGTAGCCGCCTGCCAGAACTACGATGATTGCATCCTCAGGGATTACACCGTTGCCTGAGTCCACGGCGAGGTTTATCACATAGCTTTTCCCCTGAAACACCGCAAATCCTGTCAATCCGCCTTTAAGAAGAAAGGCGATTATGAAGAGCGAGAGCACGGGCAGGCTCAGCATAACTATCCTTTTGTCCATCTTTCATTAACCCCCATTCAGATGGATTCATGCTCCTTAATATCTTTTTCTATTTGTAGCTCTTAATATCTGCCATGGCTATATTCTTCCCTTTCTCCCTTACCTGCTCCTTCACGCTTTCCGCGGTTTTCTTCCCTATTATTGCGGAGAGCTTCCCAAGGGGTGCGCCTCTTACATCTCCTATATCCCTTATCCTGTTGCTGAACATTCTTCTCGCCTTAACGCGTCCAACCCCCTTGAGCCTCATTAGGGGAAGAAGTTCTTCTCTCACCCCGTATCTCACCCTTATCCTGAGCTTAATTAGTTCACTGATAATCCCTTTCAGAGGTATCAGCTTGGCGAGCTCTCCCGCAGAGTAAAGAAGCCAGTCAGCAAGCTCCCTCTTTGCATGGAACTCGCCGGGTCTTATGTTATATGTCGAGAGCAGGTATTCCTCGTCTTTCTCGTCAATCCAGTCGCAAATTGCCTTTGCCGTCTTCAAGGAATTTATGAACTCGTCGTATTCCCCCCCGAACATTGAGGGCTCCTGGTCAAGGAGGGTGTGCTCAATGAGAAGGTTCTGCAGTTCTTCATATTCCTTTACCCTGGCGGTGAATAATGGGCGCATCTCAATGGTGTGCGCAACCAGCTGGAGAAGCGCAAATGGCTCGGTCGCTGGCCCGGATTTTTTAAGCCCCTTAATGATATTGTGGGCGGTAAGCGGGTCGAGGTAGAGCTCTGCTATGCGCCTGCCGATGGGGGTTGCAGAGATAAACGGTGAGTCATCATTGCTTCCTCCTTCACTATTGAGCTCTTCCCCGCTGACAAAGCCGGTGTTCTGCTCATCCTTCCTGGCTGACGGATAGGTGATGAACCCCCACTCCTTAAGCCTCGCCAGCATCTTATCTGTTAAGAGGCTTATCCTGTTCATCTCCCTGTACTGGTGCGCCCAGAATGTTTTGGA
>WALR01000167.1 GCA_015522765.1 Candidatus Woesearchaeota archaeon
ATTACGGCCGGGCGGGATAATCTAGTCTTCTTAGTAGGGGATCCATCCCAGGAGCAGATAGTTGCCAGGCTTAAGCTTGTACCAAAAAAGGGTGTTACCGGAAACAAGGCCTATTACATGGCACATAAGCTGCCTGAAGGTCTCGCATTTATGCCCGTGAACCTAGCTTCATCTGGAAATGTTCAGCTTTATAACCCTGCATTTGAAACTATGTACCGATTAAGAAAACAAATGCACATGGGAGGAGGAGGATAATGATGGCAGATGGTAAGAATACGCTTGAGGTTCTTGTACTTGACAAGCCAGGGGGAGAGGCATGGCCATATATGATGAAGAAAGCGAGAGAGCTGGGGATAACTCTTGTTTATCATGAGGATGGCATTAATCATCTCTCTGATTATCCTGTCTGCCTTGTGAGGAGCAACACACACTTTAACAAAGAAACCATTGAGATGGTGCCGCGTGGCGGTATGGTTGTGAGACTGGGTGCGGGTACTGACAATGTGAAGAATGGGGAGACTGAAGGTACAATATATGAGAAGGAGATAAATGTTGTTAAAACCCCCTATGCAAATGGTGTTGCAGAACTTGTAATCCAGAGTTTATTTAATCTTAACAGTAACGCCTGGCAATACAACATTGCAGAAAGACTAGTGTGGGGCAAGAAAGAGGTAAATAGAATAGAGCTAGAAGGGAGCAGCCTTGGAGTCATAGGTCTGGGAAACATAGGGCTTGAAGTAGCGAGAAAAGCCCTTAAACTCGGGATGGATGTTTACGGTTATGATGTCGTTCCAGAAGCCATTGAGAGAGCTAAGAGCATGGGAGTGGAAACACTGGAAGATTATCTTGATATGGCTGAGATGGATGCAATCACCCTTCATGTACCCGGAAATAGCGAGACTGAGGGAATGATTGGAGAAGAATATTTTAAGAATGTTGCCAAAGAAAAGAACCAAATTATCATAAATGCGTCTAGGGGGCCCGTCATAGCTTTTGGTCCATTATATGAGGCAATCAATAAGGAGAAGGTAGGCGGTGTTGCCCTCGATGTGTATCCTAATGAGAACGAATTAAAAAAATTGCTTAACTCAGAAAAACTACCTTCTTATCTGGAAAATATTGTCGATGCAGCTAATAGCAGAGGAATACAAATAATCCTAACCCCCCACATAGGCGCCTCAACAAGGCAGGCCCAGCTGGCCATTGTTGATATGGCGCTGGGAGCGTTTAAGGATTACTTCAACAATGGATTAACCAATGATAACCCTGCAGGATACAGAATCGTCCATCAGGGAAGATATGCAAATGCGAGGTAATAAAAATGGCAAAGACGCTTGGAGAAGAAATAACAGGGGTCCCCCTCACCCACACAATTCCAGGGCCCCTAGCTGTAAGAAGAGAAGTGCTTGAAGCAATGGCTGAACAGCAGATAGGCCACCGCTCCATCGAGATGAATAAGCTTTACAGTAGGCTTGAGGATGGGACCAAAAGGGTGGCTCTCATACCTGAAGAGATGGAAAACTGGGATGCTCAGATACTTACAGCTTCAGGTTCAGGGGTTTACGACCTTATAGCCCTGAACTTTATACCTGAAGGAGGCAGGGTGCTTGCTATCCCTATTGGCGCATTCGGCGAGAAGTTTGCAGACACCCTTCGCGCCTATAAGAGGATGTTCGATGGCGAGGTTATCACTACCGAAACAATGTGGGGGGAGGCAATAACAGGAGACCTTGTCAATGATTAACTAAAAGAATATCAGCCAGACGCCCTTGCAGTTGTTCATAATGAGACCAGCACAGGGGTTATGAACCCTCTTGAAGAGATTCTCGGGGTTGTCAATGATTACAGGAAGAACCATGAATTGTTGCTCGCCGTAGATGCTGTCAGTTCATTTGGGGGAGTTCCGATAAAACCAACCAAGGGCATAGATGTCTTATTCGCCAGCAGCCAGAAGGCTTTGGGGGTGCCGCCGGGGCTGGCAGTGGTTGTTATAAGCCCCTATGCCCAGCAGATTGCAGAATCCATTGACAGACCGAAAGGAGGGTATTTTGACTATCGGTTAATCAAGGCAAACGGAGATAAGAACCAGACGCCCAGCACACCAAATCTGCCTGTTATGTACGCCCTTGATAAACAGCTAGATTATATATTAGGAATAGAAGGGTTACAAAATAGGTTTGACAGGCATGCCGCACTCCAAAGAATCGCCCATGCCTGGGTGGAAGAAAACAGGGAGTATGGACTCAGACTTGTTAATGATAAGCATCCTTCGGTTACTGTAAGCGCCATCCGCTACCCCTCTGGGTGGGGGGATGGAAAGGGGGACAGCGTTAAAGCAAGAATACTTGGATATGTAGCTTATGAACTAAGAAAGCTTAGTGGAGAAAAAGCTTTTGTGGATAAGGGTTACAGAAAGTTCAAAGAACCGACATTCAGGATTGCGCATATGGGAGATATTACACCTGTGGGTTTATCAGAAGTACTGAGTATGTATGAAGAGGGGATAAGAAAATATGCAAAGCCCTCTAAATAAAAGGGCTTTATTCGTCTTATTCCTGCACAACCTCTAATGTGCCGTACCTTCCTGTGCTGAGCTGGAGTTCTCCGTTCCAGTCCTTCACATAGCCATTGGTAATCTTGACCTTGTCCCCTTCCTTCACCTTGTCGACATCGTCGTTCCAGAGGGTGAGCTTTATCTCGCCTGTGTCATCCTTGACCGTGCAGTTGCAGACCTTGCCTTCCCTTCCGAACTTGTTGAAGCTCCTAGGCTCCTCCTTGCTCACAACCTCAACTAAGACCTCAACATTTCCCTGTCCTGATTTCAGCTCGTTCACATTCATTCTTAAAGACCTCCTTAAATATTTCAAGTTAGCTGATAGGCAAAACTGCTCTTATTTATTTTTATTGTTTTTTAGCTGTAGAAAGATGTGCGTCATGCCTTCTCCAGGTAGCTCTCAAGCTCCCACTCGGTGACATTGATGCTGTACTCCTTCCACTCCTTCATCTTTGCATTAATGTACTTTTTGAATGTTTCTTCTCCGAGGGTGTCCCTTATTATGCTGTCCTTCTTCATCTCGTTAATCGCCTCGAGCAGTGAACCAGGAAGCATAGAGACTCCGGCAAGCTTAAGCTCCTTTTTCTTTAATGTGTAAACATTCTCCTCCACAGGCTTTGGAATGTCAATCCTGTTTTTTATTCCGTCAAGTCCTGCGTTGAGCATCACCGCAAATGCCAGATAAGGATTTGTACTCGGATCAGGGCATCTGAGTTCTGCACGGGCGGCCTGCCATTTTCCCTTTGAGAAGCTTGGCACTCTTATGAGCGCAGACCTGTTCGTTTTTCCCCAGCAGACATATACAGGGGCTTCGTAGCCTGCTACTAATCTTTTATAGCTGTTAACCGTCGGGGCGAGAATCCCTGTCATCCCCTTTGCATGCTTTAGCTGCCCTGCTATGAAATGGTAGGCCTCTTCCGAGAGCATGTACCTATCCTTTATATTAAAGAACACATTCTTTCCCTTAAGGTTTGCAAGACTCTGGTGGATGTGCATCCCGCTCCCGTTAATCCCGAAGAATGGCTTTGGCATGAATGTTGCATGGACGCCGTTAATCTCTGCGATTCTCTTAAGCGCATATTTGAGTGTTATGACATTGTCGGCGGTCTTAACCGCGTTGTCATACCTGAAGTCAATCTCGTGCTGGCCCGGCGCGACCTCGTGGTGCATTGCCTCCACTGTTATCCCCAGGTTTGCGAGGGTGTTTGCCATCTCCTCCCTTATCTCGCTTGCCCTGTCAAGGTTGAGGTCAAAGTAACTCCCCGAGTCATGGGGGAGTCTTTCAAGCCCGTCGTCCTTTCTGAGCAGAAAGAACTCTACTTCCGGCCCTGTGAAGTAGACCCTTCCCTTCTTCAAAGCCCTGTCCATGGCTAATTTTAAGATATGCCTTGGGTCCGACTCGTACGGCTTGTTCTTAGTCGTGTATACATCGCATATCATCCTGGCTGTTTTATTGCTTTCTTTTGTCCAGGGGAGAATCCTGAAAGTGAGGGGGTCCGGCTTGAGAACCATGTCGCTCTCGAATATCCTTGTGAAGCCCTCTATGCTTGAGCCATCAAACCATGTCCCGTACTCAAAGCTCTCCCTGAGTTCTCCTGCGGGAATTGTTACGCCCTTGACGCTTCCGAATATGTCTGTGAACTGGAGGCTTATGAACCTCACCCTGTTCTTCTTAACATTCTCCATAACTGCTCTCACACTATCTCCTTCTCTTTCTGCACCCATATTACCGCCTCCGAAAGTTTAATAAACAAGCATGTTAATAATGCTCCAAGTGATATGCAATATTATAAAC